>JAGANG010000008.1 GCA_017624275.1 Spirochaetales bacterium
ATATTTTTTATGCATTTAAAGCATATTCTTCTTTTAACTTCTTGTTTGTATTTATTATCAAAGCTACTACAATTGCTGCCATCACGATAACCGCAATTCCGCCGGCAATTGCCGGTACTACAGCTAAACTTGCAGGGGTTGCAATCAATGTTCCGATTGTATAAACAAGATACGCTACCGTATAACCTACAGCCAATTGTAAGCCGATTCCGCCCCAAAGCCATTTTTTACTTTTCATTTCTGAATTCATCGCACCTATCGCAGCAAAACAAGGCGGCGTATAAAGGTTGAACATCAAGTATGCTAAAGCCGCTATTTTTGTAATGGCAAAAACTGCCGCAACTTCAGTACCGGCACCTTCCATAAGTGCAAGCTCTTCTGTATCAATAAGATTTTCAAGTCCTACAAAACAAACAGCCAATGTTCCGACAACGTTTTCTTTTGCAATAAATCCGGTAACTGCCGCCGCTGCCAATTGCCAACTGAGAACTCCTACTATAGGAACAAGTAAATAAGCAAACGGACTTGCTATAGAAGCTAAAATTGAATCACTTGCAACTTCGGCAACAGCAAAATTCCATGTGAAAGTTTGCATAATTTGAACTACTGTATTACACAATAGAATAATAGTAGCTGCTTTTACAATATAAGACCATCCACGGCTGCACATTGAATTGAACGCACCAGCAAGTGACGGAGCTTTATATTCCGGTAATTCGATAATAAAAAATGATTTACGAGCTTTGTATCCGGCAACTTTATTTACAAGTAAAGCACCTAAGAAAATCAAAACAATACCGGAAAGATACATTACCGTACTGACCCAACCGGCTCCGTCAAAAAACGCACCGGCAAAAAGAGCAATTACAGGAATTTTTGCACCACACGGCATAAACGGTGAAAGCATTGCTGTTGCTCTGCGTTCTCGTTCATTTTTTATAGTACGGCTCGCCATTATTCCCGGAACTGCACACCCGATAGTGATTACAAACGGAATTACAGATTTTCCGGAGAGACCGACTTTTTTGAAAATAGGATCCAAAACTACAGCTACACGGCTCATATAACCGCAATCTTCAAGCAACGCTATCAAGAAATACATTACCATTACAAGCGGTAAAAAACCGATAACCGCAATCACACCGCCGATTACACCGTCGACCAGCAAAGCGGACAACAACGGATTGGCATTTTCAAAAAATCCGCCTACCCAACCTTGGAAAGTTTCTAACCAACCCACTAATAAATCTGCAATCGGAGTTCCTACCCAAACTTGAGAAATCTGGAAAACAAGGAACATTACAACAGCAAAAATCGGAATTCCCAACCATTTATTGGTAAGAACATTATCGATTTTATCACTGATATTTTTGTCTTTTGTCAAAACTTTTCGAGTCTCAACATCTTTAACAATGTTATTCACAAACTCAAAACGTTTACGATCGGCAATTTCTACTACCGATTTATCTGTCAAATCAATTTCACCCTGAGAATACAGAGCTGTTTGTTTTTTACCGGCTTGTGAAATTGCAGTTTGTACGACTTCTTTCAAGCCTTCTCCGGAATTAGAAGCTGTTTTAACAACAGGACACCCTAATTTTGCAGAAAGATTTTCAATATCAATTTTTGTTTCTTTCTTTTCGTTAATATCACTTTTGTTTAAAGCAACTACAACCGGAATTCCAAGTTCTAAAAGTTGTGTTGTAAAAAAAAGACTTCGACTTAAATTCGTTCCGTCTACAATATTAATTATTACATCCGGATTTTCTTGTTTTACATAAGAACTTGTAATTGATTCTTCATTTGTAAACGGTGACATTGAATAAGCACCCGGCAAATCTACGGCTATCAACTGCTCGTTTCCGGCAAAATTCTTTTTGATTTGAAATTCTTTTTTATCTACAGTTACACCCGCCCAGTTTCCGACTTTTTCATTTCGACCGGTAAGAGCATTGAACATTGTAGTTTTCCCGGAGTTGGGATTTCCTGTTAAAGCAATTCTCATTGGTTCATCCTTTTAAATTTTATCTAAATTTTTTCTTTATAACTTCAATCCTTGCGGATAAAATTCATTTTAATAGTTAGTTAAAGCTAACAGTTAAGATTTAAAAAAAAACAATCATTAAATATGACTGTTTTTTTTAATAATCCATTAAACAAGAATAGCCGTAGCTAATTGATTATCGATATTATATCTTCCGTCCTTGATAGAAACGACACAACCTGCTTTTTTACGAGAAACAACAGTTATAGGTTCCCCGCTGTAGCATCCAAGAGAAAATAAGAATGAATTTAATTCATCATCATTAGTATTAATTTGTCTGATAATATATTCTTTTCCTTCTAATGCATCTCTTAAACTCATATTTATCTCCTTTCTAAAATTAGTCCAAACTAACTCAAGTATCAAAAAAATTCGGTTAGCTATCACTAACCTTTTGCATTATACATATTTCAATCGGATTTGCCAACTATTTTTTTATGATTTATTAGTTGAACATAACTTTATTAAATAGAAGGAAGTTTTTTTAATGTTTTTAGCATATTGACAGTGTATTAAATAAAATTTTATATAATACTATTATATTTTTTAAGTAGGAGTTTGATATGACAAATTTTATCAGAAAACATTCTTTATTGGCAATGTTGTTTGTATCGGTGATGATACTCAACCTTACAAGTTGTTTGTCTACTGCTGATTTGACTAAAAGCCAAAGAGTCGGAGCGAAACATTCACCTGCAGCTATTTATGCGGTGTCTGTTCATGGAAATGCAGGAGTGTATGCTGTTGATGCCGTGAAAAAGTACATGAATGAAGCTTTGACAAATGATGCAGGTTTTACTCTTTTAGATCAAGAAACTATGGATGTAGTTTGTGATGAAGCAAAAAAGAAATCTATTGAAAAGGCAAAAAAAAGAGCTGGATTTAAAAATGTAATGGGAGTTTTGTCTGGAAGAAAAAGTATCGCAGGGGCGATTCATGACGGAATGTCATTGGATGACGTAGGATATAAAAGAAAAGATGTATTTAAAGCTGTATCAAAAATGAAAGGCGTAAAATGTAAATCTTTCATTTTTATAAAAGTTAATGCTGGTGTAAGAGAAAAAGATAATCGTGTAAAACCGGTAGCAACAACACTTGTTTGTATATACAACAAAGGTGATAAACTTTTAAAACAGATTACCGCTGTATCCAGTATTGACCCGATTGATGTAATTGATGAAGAAAGTAAAGAAGCTGTTTTTGCAGCATTTCCGGAACTTGTAGAAAAATCAATGGCTTTAGCAGCATTGAATATGCACAAGAAAGACGGATTTTTTCAAATTAATGCTTTAAAAGAAGATACTACAGAAATTGTTACCAGTGAGTTCTGGCCAGTAGGACTTAAAGTTTACGAATAGAAAATGCAACTAAACAGTTAGGTGTTTAAAAGTGTACTGTCAAAATTTTTGAAGGTACACTTTTTTTATCCTTAAATGCGACAAATTTTGCCTTATAAAAATTATTATTGTAAAAGTAAAGTAAAAATGCGATATAATCAGAATGTTGTATTTTTTTCATTGAGGGAGACTTTTTCATGAAAAGTATTAAATTTAAATTGCTTCTCCTTATTATTGGAATCCTTTCGATTTCTTTGACTGTAGAGGCATTTTTTGTCAGAGTGATTACGAAGCAGTCGCTTACGACTTCGGTGGAACAAGTTTTAAAAAGTAAGCTTGATGATGTACAAAAACAGGTAATCAATCTAAAAGACAGAGAGTTTTCCCTTCTAAAATCTATCGCTTCTTTTCCTTTTATTCGTGATGAAAATGTATCTCTTAAAGAAAAGGCAAGTCAGCTTTCTCAAATAGTTAAGCTCAATCCGGAAAAATACGAAAATGTTGCTTTTTATGATAAAAACGGTTTTGCACTTTTAGCATCCGGTAAGCTTCATGATTTTTCAAATTCAATTTATGTAAAGACGGCGTTATCCGGCAAAGAAATAGTTACAGATCCGGCAATTTCTGCAGTTACCGGGCAAAATCTCATGTTTTATGCGGTGCCGGTTTATGGAGACAACAAAGATATTGTCGGTGCGTTGGTTTCTGTAATTCGTGGTGAGCGACTGGAACAGATTGTCAGCGGAATTGACTTTGGAAACGGTGTACATCCGGTGATAAACAGTATGCAGACTCGTACTGTTTTGGCAGATGTGAATGAGGGAGCTATAAAATATAACGCACAAAACAAAGACAAAAATTTTGCAAAGATTTTAGAGGCTTCTTTATCCGGCAAAACAGGAATTGAAATTTTTAGAGACGGAATGACTAATGAAAAAAAAGTAAGTGCTTATACTACGATTCCGGGAACAAGTTGGTCGGTTATTTCTACTGTAGATTATTCTTTTTACTTTTCGGGTTTGACTAAAATGAACAAAACAACAGCGATTTCATTTATCATACTTGTTATTTTTGCGTTTTCTTTAGTGTTTGTGGTGGTTACCATTCTTTTGCAACCGTTGGTACTGGTAAAAGAATCGATTAAGGAATCAACAGACAGAATTGCTTTAGGAAATGCTGATTTGACAAAAAGAATTCCTGCCAAAACAAAAGATGAAATCGGTGATGTGATTGTGAGTTTCAATAAGTTTTTTGAATTCTTACAGTCGTTAGTCAAAAGTATAAAAAAATCACGTCAAAATTTATCTGAAGCGGGAGAAGGCTTGCTACATTGTACAGAGGATGCAAGTGCTTCTATATTGTTGATTGTTGATAATAACGAAAAAGTGCGAGAACAGTTGGTAAAACAAACTGACAGAGTGCAGGAGACGTCAGATGTTGTTAATGATATGACAATGTCAATTTCAGCTTTTAAAAATACTTTAGAAGTTCAGGCATCAGATGTCAGTGTCGCTTCGGAAGCTGTGAAAAAGATGGTAAATAATATCTGTGTGGTAAGTGAAAATATAGATAAGATGTCAGAATCTTTTGCGGACTTGCTTTACTGTGCACAGACCGGATCGGCTAAACAAAAAGATGTTAATGTTCAAATAGAGAACATCGTAAATCAGTCTAAGCTATTGCAAGAAGCCAACTTAATTATTCAAAATATTGCGTCACAGACAAATTTGCTTGCAATGAATGCAGCTATCGAAGCGGCTCATGCAGGTGAAGCGGGAAAAGGGTTCAGTGTTGTTGCGGATGAAATCAGAAAGCTTTCCGAGACTTCTGCAAACCAATCAAAAACTATCGGAACTCATCTTAACGGAATCAAAGATACAATTTCTAATATTGTAAATGTGTCTGTAGAATCGACGCAGGCATTCGATTCTGTAGCAAATAAGATTGAGGAAACAGATGACATTGTGCGATTGATAAAAAATTCTATTGCAGAACAAAACGAAGGTTCAATGCAAATGAACGATGTTTTGGTATCAATGAACAACAGTACGGACAAAGTTAAATCGTCCGGTTTGGAAATATCAAAAGATAATGAACAAATTATTGCTCAAATCGAAAATTTGAAGAAAACAACGGACGGAATAAAGAATGCGATATTGGGAATGACTTGTTGTGTAGACAGAATAAACGAAACGGAATCTTCTTTGAAAAATATTTCTGTAGAAGTTAAAAAATCGATTGATGAATTGAATCAACAGATTGACCAATTTACAGTTTGATAATCGAGAGAGTTTACGCTTCAACAATCGATTTTCCGCAGATATGTTTGATATTTAGTTTTAATAAAAGTGTTCTATGTAATGCAGATTTAATTTCGGTCTGAATGTAGTTTTCGTCTTGTGTGAACTTATGTGAGAGCTTTGTGGTGATTTCTTTTATCAGCGTTTTATCTTCAATAATTTCTATATATCCGAAAATGATTACACTTTTGAAATTTAATGCCCAATGATTTTCTTTTTGAGAACCGCTGTCATAAACACAAAACGAGACTTTATTATGATTTTTTAAAGAATCGAGACGATGTCCGGAATTGCCGCAGTGAAAATAAATGAAGCCATCATCTTTGTTGTAAAAATGATTCATCGGCATTCCGTAAGGATAACCGTTGTCACCTAAGACAGAAAGTACACCGCGTTTTTCACTGGTAAGAATTTTTATACATTCATCAAAAGGAAGTTCTTTGTCTTTTCTAACAAGTTCTCTAAACATTTTATTTCCTGTTTTGTTCAATCCATTTGACCGCAAAGTCTACGAGCTCTCTTTGTTTCATCAGTTTGATAAATCCGTTTCCTAAATCGACTTTTTGTACATTGCAGTTTTGTTCAAAAGCTTCTCCGATTTGCTCAAAGTCTTCTCCGTCAACGAACAAAGTTTCGTAGGCTTTCCAAACACGTTTACCGTTTTCCATAATCGCACTGTGTTCTATACAGTTGTGTTTTCCGGGGTAAGCGGCACGTGCATCAACTAAATGAAGCAAGAATAATTTGACGAATAGTTTTTACGGTGGTATATTCACCTAAGACATGGGGAGCTTGTGTTACAGGCTGAGAGGAAAGTAAAACTTTCGACCCTTATACCTGATTTGGATAATGCCAACGTAGGAAAACTTAAGTACTCATGACATCGGTGGGAAGTTGCTTATTTGGCATCTTCCCATTTTTTTTGTCGGAGTAGTAAATGGTAAAAATCAATTCTAAATTCGTTGATATCCAAAATACCTCATTGCAAGAATTTATTGTCAATGCAGGCTACAATATCAACCGCATCGCCGTTGAAATAAACGGCAACATTATCCCAAAAAATAAATATGGAACCACGCAAATTATCGACGGCGACGAAGTGGAGATTGTACACTTTGTAGGCGGAGGCTAGAACATCATGACAAAATCTGAATATGAAAACGTGTGTAAAAAGCATTTCGGCGATGATTTTTTTTACAAGCTCAACAATGCAAAAGTTGCCGTTGCCGGGTTGGGCGGATTAGGATCACACATTGCCGTAATGCTTGCCAGAAGTTGTATCGGGACATTACATCTTATCGATTTTGACAATGTTGATATCAGCAATCTCAATCGGCAAGAATTTTATCTGCAACATATCGGGCGACCTAAAACCGAATGTCTGAAAGAAAAGCTTTTAGATATTAACCCGTTTCTAAATATTATCACTGACAATATAAAGGTCACTGTTGATAATATGGAAAGTCTTTTTTCTGATGAGAAAATTGTTTGTGAAGCTTTTGACGATCCGGAACAAAAAGCAATGCTTGTGAATGGTTTGCTTTCGTTATTTCCGGATATAAAATTGATAGCCGGTTCGGGAATGGCAGGTTGTGCAGATGCCAATTTGATAAAAACACGTAAAGTCTTTCGCAATTTTTATATTTGCGGAGATGAAGAAAACGGAATTAAAAATCATTCACCATTGATGGCTGCCAGAGTAAGTGTCTGTGCTGGTCATCAGGCAAATAAAGTAATTCAACTTATTTTAGATAAAGGAGTTTAAAATTATGACAAATGATAAATTGATAATCGGAGGACATGAATTTACATCAAGATTTATTCTGGGGTCCGGAAAATACAACCTTAACCTGATAGAAGCCGCAATTAAAAACGCCGGAGCTCAAATCATCACATTGGCATTACGCCGAGCAAATACCGACAGTAACGAAAATATTTTAGATTATATTCCAAAAGGAATTACGCTTTTACCAAACACATCCGGAGCAAGAACTGCCGACGAAGCAGTAAGAATTGCTCGATTGGCTCGTGAAATCGGCTGCGGTAACTTTATAAAAATAGAAGTAATTCGAGACTCAAAATATCTTCTTCCGGACAATCCGGAAACCGTAAAGGCAACGGAAATCTTAGCCAAAGAAGGTTTTATCGTACTGCCGTATATGTATCCGGATTTGAACACCGCAAGAGATTTAGTCAATGCCGGAGCCGCAGCCGTAATGCCTTTAGCTGCACCGATCGGCTCGAATAAAGGTTTGGTTACAAAAGAGTTTATCAAAATATTAATAGAAGAAATTTCTTTGCCTATCATAGTCGATGCCGGAATCGGTCGTCCGTCACAAGCCTGCGAAGTAATGGAAATGGGAGCTGCGGCAGTGATGGCAAATACTGCCATTGCCACAGCCGGAGATATTCCGGCAATGGCTGAAGCTTTTTCCAAAGCTATTCAAGCCGGACGAACTGCATATTTATCCGGACTGGGACGTGTAATCGATAATGCAAGTGCATCATCGCCGTTGACTGATTTTTTAAACTAACAAATTTGCAAGGATTTTCTATGTCAGAAAAAATAAATGAAACCATTTTAAATGAAGAAATAAAAAAAGAGCAGCAAAAAGAACATTCCGACATTATGCAATATCTTCCGGATATGGAAATATTAAAAGACAGCAATATAATGGAAGAAACTTTAAATGCCGTAAAAAATTTTGATTATCACAAATATACAGCTGATGATGTAAAAGCTGCATTATCCGCCGAAAATTGTACTCCGAAAGATTTTGCGGTACTCCTTTCTCCGGCGGCAGAAGATTTTATTGAAGAAATTGCACACAAATCTACTCTGGAAACTCGCAAACATTTCGGGAACAGCGTTTATCTTTTTACGCCGCTGTATATTTCAAACTATTGCGAAAATTTTTGCATTTACTGCGGTTTCAATTGTCACAATAAAATATCTCGTGCAAAACTGGACTTGGAAGGAATTGAACGGGAAATGAAAGCAATTTCTGAAAAAGGACTGGAGGAAATTCTGATTCTTACCGGGGAAAGCAGAAAAATGTCCGACGTAAAATATATCGGCGAAGCTTGTAAAATTGCACGAAAATATTTCAAAATGGTAGGAATCGAAGTTTATCCGATGAATACAAATGAATACAAATATTTACACGAATGCGGTGTAGATTACGTTACTGTATTTCAAGAAACTTATAACCCGGAAAAATATAAAAATATTCATCTTGCCGGTCACAAAAGAGTTTATCCGTACCGTTTTGATTCTCAAGAACGAGCAATTCGTGCCGGAATGCGAGGTGTCGCATTTGCTGCACTTTTGGGACTTGATGATTTTAGAAAAGACGCATTTGCTACAGGAATTCACGCTTATCTTCTTCAAAAAAAATATCCTCATATAGAAATTTCTTTTTCATGCCCAAGACTTCGCCCGATTATCAACAATGAAAAAATTAATCCGATGGATGTACGGGAAAAACAACTTTTACAAGTCATGATGGCTTACAGAATTTTTATGCCCTTTGCGGGAATGACAATTTCTACACGGGAGCGAAAAGATTTCCGTGATAACGTTATCGGACTTGCCGCTACAAAAATTTCAGCATCGGTTGATACGGGAATAGGAAATCATACCAATGATAAAAGTGATAAAGGCGACAATCAATTTGAAATTGCCGACGGTCGAACAGTTGACGAAGTTGTAAATGCAATAAAATCACGTGGATTACAACCGGTAATGAACGATTATCTTTATGTATAAAAAAATAGCTGTCAGTAACAGAAAAATCTTTTTCTCTCATCACACAAAATCTTCAACGACAGATTTCGTCAATCATTTGGCGGAACTCTGCAAAATTGTGGATTTTATAATATTGAGAGAAAAAGATTTATCTTTGACCGATTATAAAAAATTGGCGTCAACGGTAATTAATCGATGTAACGGGAAAAAAACTCAAGTCATTTTGCATTCTCATATCGATTGTTGTCATGAGTTGAATTATAAAAAAATACATTTGCCATTACCGATATTCACTGAAAATCTGAAAATGTTAAAAGATTTTGAAACTGTGGGAGTTTCTGTTCATTCATTGGAACAGGCAATTTTTGCAGAAAAAAACAATGCTTCGTATATTATCTACAGTCATATTTTTCAAACTGATTGTAAAAAAGACTTACCGCCTAAGGGGCTTTCTGCACTGAAAGAGATTTGTGATTCGATAAATATTCCGGTTTATGCACTCGGCGGAATCACCGATGAAAATGAGTCATCGGTGATTGCTGCCGGAGTTTCGGGAACATGCCGAATGTCTGATTACATGGTAAAAAACATTTAATTATATTTTATACAGACAATCCGAATGTTTCTTCACATCCGAGCATTATATTCATACATTGAACCGCTGCACCGGAAGCACCTTTGCCCAAATTGTCAAAGCATGCCGAAATACTGATTCTTTCATCATTACCGGCAACATATATTTCCATAAAATCAAATCCAGCCAATTTATTAGCCGGTAAAAAGCCGTCTTCAGTTCCGGTTTCAACAAACGGCATAATTCTGACCATATTTGAACCACTGTAATATTCCGCAAGTATTTCCTGAAGATTTTGTGCTGTAATTTTCTTTGCCAAAAGTTCTGTTTGTAACGGAATATTCACTATCATTCCGCAATAATAATCACATACAAAAGGTTGAAAATTTGGTTTTGATTTCAAACCGGGTATAGCTTGCATTTCTTTTAAATGTTTGTGCATTTGTCCCATGGCATACAATCTCGGTGCATCAAAAGCTTTTTCTCTGCCTGCATCTTCATATTGTGCAATAGCTTTTTTTCCTGCTCCGGAATAACCGGATACCGCATTACAAGCAAACATATAATCATTTGAAACAATTCCCAGTTTTACCAACGGATAGACAATCGACATAAAACCGCTTGCATAACATCCGGGAACGGCTACTCTTTTTCCTGTAGCTATAGCCTCACGATGTTGTTTGGAAAGTTCCGGGAAACCATAAGCCCAATCGGGTAAAGTTCTGTGAGCTGTAGAAGCATCGATAATGCGAACATTGGGATTTTCAACTAATGAAACAGCCTCTACGGCAGCAGCATCAGGTAAACACAAAAAAGTTATATCCGATTCATTAATAAACTTTTTTCGAACTTCCGGGTCTTTTCTTTGTTCTGACGGGATTTTTAATAATTCTATATCTGTACGATTTTGAAATCGTTCAAAAATTCGCAGTCCGGTAGTACCCTCGCTGCCGTCGATAAAAATTTTTGCCATAATAAACACTCTTTTAAATTAAAAATTTTGGGTAGACTACTCTTAAAAGAGAACAAAATCAACAAAATAATAAAAAAAACGGCAATTATAATTACTTATAACTGCCGTCTTATAATTAAAAAATCATCAAATTTGGAATTTCTTTTTTTATTCCGCACTCTTCGTTTTTACTGCATTCTCGACAATAGTTTATTTCTTTGTCTTTGCAACAAAAACAAATCGGACATTCACTTATATGCACAAAGCGTTTTAGTGAAGTACAGCCCTCACATCTTAATTCGTTTTGTGCAATATTCACACCTAAACGTTCAGAAACAATCTTCTCAAGTTCCGCATCATCTTTTAATTGCCTATAAAAAAGCTTGCATTCAGCACAACATTTTCCGCAAGCTCCTTCCAATTCAGCATCATGCGAATTTGCAGAAACTCCGAGGATTTTTAAATCCTCTTTCAATTACTGCCTCCGGACAATTCAGAAAGTTTTTCGATATTAGTAGAAATTGTTTCCATAATTTCATAGAAATTACCGTAAACTTCACTTACGTTATTCAAGTCCTCTATTACAATATTTCCCTTATCATTAATTTGATTAATTCTTTCAATCAAATCACTTACCATCGGAGTAACTTTTTCTACCTCCATAGCTGTCTGTTCGGAAAGTTTATCTACTTCATGTGCAACTATCGCAAATCCGGCTCCGACTTCTCCGGCTCGTGCAGCTTCTATTGACGCATTTACAGACAATAAGTGAGTTTGGTCGGAAATATCGGTAATAGCAGAAACTATCGGAGTAAAGTTTTCCGCCACTTTTAACAAATCATCATTAGAAACTTTAACATTTCCCATTGCGTCTCTTGTCAATGAGAAAGAGTTATTTATTTCTGCAAAAATCGCTTTAATATTGTCTACGTTCTCTTTAATCTTTCCTAAAGTAAGATTCAATTCAGAAACCCATTGAAGTCTTTCTTTTTGTTCTTTACGCAAACGTTTTTCGATAGTAAACATACAGTTATCTACGTTATTAATTCCCAATACGATAGCTTTTGCCATATCTTCACATGTATCGTATCCGCAGTGACCGCAGTTAAGGAAGTCTCTTTCTTCTTCTTTTTCCAACTTTCTGTATGTATCTTCGATATTTTCTTTAGAAACTACAATTTCCGTATTCTTATAAGATTTTCTTGAATATCTTCTCTCAAACGGATTATTTTCTACTTCTTGAATAAGTTTCGAACGTTGTTTCATAAAATTGTTGACTGAACCATATTTCTTTTGTTGTTCTTCGACTCTTCGATTTAATACATCATCAACTTCATCCTGTGACAATGAATGCAATGCTGCCGGACCGAAACAACAGCCTTTTTCACAATTTAGAATATCAACAATCAACGGAACTGTTTTATTTGCACGTATATTATTTGATAATTCTTTTAAATATTCAGAATAGATAATAGGACCTTCAATCTTACGGATTTTAGTCGGTGCCAAATCCAAATCTCGCATTACGGTTTCTTTCAAACCGCCGGGACGACAAAATACTACGGCTCGTTCTGCTTCAAAACTGTCAAAATCACCATCGGCAAATGTTCCTAAATCAAAACCTTTGGAAGTAATGTAACGCTCTAAACTTTTATATGTCAGATTGTAATTAATATAATTATTAGTATTCGGATCTTTAAATTCCGCACTTTTGGCAATACAAGGTCCTAAGAAGGCAATCTCACCGGTAAATCCTGTAAAATCTCGCAAATAACGAGCCGTAGCCATAGCCGGACTGTCTACAGGAGCAAGATATTTCAATAAATCCTGACGATAAAGTTCCAAATAACGAACTACAGCCGGACAAGGTTGAGCTATTACACATTTAGGCTTGTTATTGCGAATGTATTCTTCATATTTTATTACAGTTAATTCCGCACCGAAACTTACGTCATATACAAAATCAGCTTTCAGTTGTTTCTTGAGGAAAGTAATTATTTTCTTATAATCATCACCCCATGAAGCTGCAACTGCCGGAGCAACAATAAATGCTACTTCCTTATGAGAGTTGGAAACAAACTCATCAAAATCATCAACAAAATATCTGGCTTCATGATCACAAGCTTCAATACACTGCCCACAAAAAATACATCCTTCATGAACAATTGAAACGTGTTCATTACTCGACCCATCATTACATAATTTCACCGGACAAACTGCAATGCACTTGTGGCAATTAACACATTTTTCAGGATCTATTTTTACCAACTCCATATTTTTCCATCCTTTGTTATCAATATTTTGTTTATATAAATGGCTCTTTCTATAATTGAAAAGATAAAACTATTTTAAAAATAAATAGCTACCGTTAATCATCGTCAAAAAAAGCTAATAATCAACTAAAAACATCAGAAAAAATTAATTCACGGCAATCTTTCATTGTTTTTTAGAACTTTCGGTAATAAAAAAAGTGTATCGCCAAAAATTTGTTTCCAACTTTTGGGATACACTTTATATCTTTTTCATTAAATGATTTATTGCTGATTATACATCCAGATTTTTTACGTACTGTGCGTTCTTTTCTATAAACTCACGGCGTGGTTCTACCTCTGACCCCATCAGCATTGAAATAACTTCGTCTGCCGTGTATTCATCCGAAAGCGTTACTTTGATGATATTTCTTGTTTCCGGATTCATCGTTGTTTCCCACAACTGTTCCGGATTCATTTCTCCCAACCCTTTATAACGCTGAACATGAATTTTTTTATCAACATCTTTATCTTCGGCTATATTATATTCCTCAATCATTTTCTTTATTATTGCATCTTTTTCTTCGTCGCTGTAGGCATAATGAACTTCTTTTTTAGCCTTATACTCTATTCTGAACAACGGAGGACACGCCAAATAAACATGACCGCGTTCTATTAGACCTTTCATATAACGGTAAAAGAATGTCAAAAGCAATGTTCTGATATGTGAACCGTCGACATCGGCATCGGCCATGATAATAATTTTACCGTAACGAAGCTTAGAATAATCTAACTTTTCTCCTACACCGATTCCGATTGCCTGAATCACCGGATAAAGTTTATCGTTTTCTACAACTCGTGATTCACCGCTTTTTTCTACGTTAAGCATTTTTCCCCACAAAGACAAAATAGCTTGAGTTTTTCTGTCTCGTCCTTGTTTTGCAGAACCACCCGCAGAATCCCCTTCGACCAAATAAATCTCTGTATTTTCAGGATTTTTATCCGAACAATCAGCCAATTTTCCCGGCAATCCCATTGAATCCATTGCATTTTTTCGTCTTGTGGCTTCCCTTGCTCGACGTGCGGCACAACGAGCTTCATAAGCAATAATACTTTTTTGAATTATTTGCTTTGCTATAGCCGGATATTGATCAAAATAATTGGAAAGTTCACTGTAAACAGTAGAATCTACAAGACCTTTAACGTCATTATTTCCGAGTTTTGTCTTAGTTTGACCTTCAAATTGCGGATTCTTTATCTTCAAAGAAATTATCGCCGTCAAGCCTTCACGAACGTCGTCACCTTCAAGTTTTTCACAATTTTTTGTTTGCTGTTTCAATTTAATCATTTGGTCGTTAAAAACACGTGTCAACGCAGTTTTAAAACCTGTTAAATGAGTACCGCCCTCGTGAGTGTTAATATTATTAACAAATGAAAAAACTTTTTCTTCATAAGATTCTGAATAAACCATCGCAATCTCAATGATTGAATCTTCTTTTTCTGACTGAATAAAAATCGTATCATGCAAAGGCTTTTTCGTTCTGTTCAAAAAGTCTACAAATGAAACGATTCCGCCTTCGTAATAAAAATCAGCACTTTTGATTTTTCCTTCATCTTCGCTTACACGTTGATCTTCCAAACGAATACGAATCCCTTTATTTAGGAAAGAAAGTTCTCTGAGTCTTCTTGATAAAACTTCATAGCTGGGAACTGTTTCGGTAAAAATTTGAGCATCTGGTTTCCAGCATACTGTAGTCCCCGTAATATCTGAATCACCTATTACTTCCAAGCCGCTGGTACGAACACCTCGTGAAAATGATTGTTTGTATTTTTTACCATTACGACAAACCGTTACACAGCAACTTTCAGACAATGCATTTACAACACTGGCACCTACACCGTGAAGCCCACCTGAAACTTTATAATTATCGTTATTAAATTTTCCTCCGGCATTTAACTTTGTATAAACAAGTTCTACCCCGGAAAGTCCCGTAGCTTGATGAATATCTACCGGAATACCACGACCGTCATCGCTGACTTCAAATGAATTATCCTCTTTTATAGTTACGGAAATATTTTTACAATAACCTGCTAAAGCTTCATCTACTGCATTATCAACAATCTCATAAACAAGATGATGTAACCCTTCAATTCCCGTAGAACCGATGTACATCCCCGGACGAGCTCGAACATGCTCGATACCGTCTAATGCCTGAAGATTGGAAGAATCATAATGTGATGACATATTTTATTCCTGTTTCTTTAATTTTTTATAAGAATTTTCTGATGAAAATTTTTGCCAATATATGAAAAAATGCGATAAAAGTCAAGGTTAGCGACAGACGCAAATCCCCCTGTAAAAGGCTTTTATCTGGATAAAAACTCACTCTTTCATTAATCCGGAATATCTAAAAATTTGACGCTTCAATGCGGTTTCAAAAACAGATTTTTTACCTATTACGGTTACTCGTTCTTTTGCACGGGTAACTCCGGTATAAAGAATCTCTCGTGACAACAACGGGCTGTTTTCTTCCCACGGTAAAATTATGAATACGCTTTTATATTCACTTCCTTGACTTTTATGAATCGTCACTGCGAATGCAGTTTCATAATTACCGTCAAGTAAGCGAAGTGAAATTTCTTCTTTATCCGGAACCGCCAATGTTTTATCTTTGTGACCTTGCAGCCAGCCGGAATCACCGTTAAATAAATTTTGTTCATACAGATTACCGGTTACCATTATCGGCGTTCCTTCCCGTTGATATCCGAAATCACTTTCAAGTATATTATTTATATTTTTACAGCCCCAAAAACCGCTTCTGTTTACCGTAAGTATTTTAGTTTGATTTTGTGATTCCGCATTAGGTACAAAATCAGTCGTTTCAAGATAGTCTCTAAGGAAATTACGCATAAAAGCAAACGCATCTTTTTCATTCTCAGGTAAGTTTATAAAATTAATCACTCCGGTTTTATCCGAGCAAAAATCTTCCGCCACACCGAAATCGCCGCTCTTAATCTTTTTAAAAACATTACGCATTATTTCATTTTCCGTTCTGCGTGTAATATCCAATCGTACAATATGCGAATTGAGTTTGCTGCTCCATTGTGCATTATCGCAATTATCATCTTGTACCATATCTGCCAAAACAGCCCCGGCATCCACCGACGGCAATTGATTATTATCTCCCAGTAAAATAAGTCTTGTATCAACAGCAGCAGCAGCAAGTAACGCCGAAAAAAGATGTATATCAATCATTGAAATCTCATCAACCAAAATCAAATCATAAGGTAACGGATTTTCATGATTATATTTCGGCGTTACGGAATTCCGAGTAATTCCCAAAAGTCTATGCAATGTTTGTCCGGATAATACCGACAATTCTTCACCGGCAGAAAGAGATTCTTCCAGCCGCTTTGCTGCTTTTCCTGTCGGTGCCGCAAGTGCTATTTTCCAATCCGGATGTAAACGCAACATTTTTTTTATCATACGAGCGGCTGTATAAGTTTTTCCGGTTCCCGGCCCGCCTGTTACAATAAGAAAATTCTTTTGTTCTACCAGTCGAACTGCTTTTTTTTGCATAGGCTCAAGACCATCTTCTTCCGGGCAATCGATATTTTGTACATTTTCGCTGTCGGAGATTTCGAAACGCTTTTTCAAATTATTACGCAAAAGCTCTTCCGATTTCCAACATCTGTAAAAATATAAAAGATGTTCTCCGTTCTTTAAAGTTCTGAGAACCAGCGGCAAAAAAAGCGTATTTTCACCGCAAGCTTTTGCAGTTACTCCGGAAAATTTATCTGATATAAAAAGCTTTTTTCCGGTACTAAAAATATTACTCCATTCTTGCGGCAGTTGGATTTCTTCATTACCGGCACTAAAAGGCAAACACAAAGAACCTTTTGAAAATTGCAAAAATAAAACTGCCAGTACACAACAAAATTCAACCTTATCATCACCCGAATTATTTATTTCCCATAAATCTTCAATTGTTTGTCTGTCCAATTCTGATAGTTGCAATGTATCGTAAAGTAATTGAAGTTCCATTATGCCCTCGCTGTTTAATTTTTTAAAGAATACTTTATACAACAAACTAAGTTATATTGTGTTATAAAAATATTTCGATTTTTATCAAAGGGAAAATCATGACTTTCAGTAATATTTTAACATCAGAAGTTACAGACATTTTAAAACATCTTGAAAATGCCGGCTTTGAAGCTTTTCTTGTCGGGGGTTGCGTAAGAGACGCAATTTTAGGACGGGAATGCCATGACATTGACATCGCTACAAACGCACAAGCTTCTGAAATGTTGGAAATATTCAAAAATTATGAAACCATGACTTCGGGAATAGAATTCGGGACTGTAAATGTAAAAGGGAAATCGGGAAATATTTTCGATATTACTTCGTTTCGTCAAGAGGGCGAATATTTAGACGGACGACATCCGTCGTATATCACTTTCAGCGGAGATATTCACACAGATTTGGCACGACGAGATTTTACGGTAAATGCTTTAGCTGTTAATTTACACGGAGAACTTGTAGACGACTACGGCGGATTGGAAGACTGCACTGCAAAAATAATCAAATGTGTTCGTACTGCAAAACAACGTTTTTCCGAAGATTACCTGCGAATATTGCGAGCTTTAAGATTTTCCGCAGTGCTTGATTTTTCTATAGAAGGACAAACTGCCGCTGCAATACGAGAACTTGCACTGCTCACTGCCGACATTCCGTCGGATCGTGCATTTGAAGAATTGAAAAAGCTTTTTTCTTCACCACACAATTTGCGATTGGAAAAATTGCTTGCAGACTTCAGCGATGTTTTTAAAATTTTATTTCCTGATACAAATTTGCAAAATGCGACAAAAAGAATCGGGAAATTACAAAATGAAACAAACTTTATTTTAAAACTGGCAATAATTTTTTCCAAGGCAAACTTATCCGACTGTTTTTTGTTGCAACACGAACATTTTCTTTCAAAATCTGATGAAAAACTTTTTCATTCATTGATTTATATTGATTCTCGGAAATTGCAAACCAGAGAAAATGTTATAAAACAAATTACTTTGTTGGGTAAAGAAAACTTCAAATTGCTTTCGGCATTAAAAGAATCTTATTCTGATGAAAAAGAAATCATAACAGAAGTACAAAATGATATTGCTTCAGGATTTTTTCCTTTTGCGATAAATGAACTTAATATAAAAGGGACAGACCTGATTGCTGTAGGATTGCAGGGAAAAATTATCGGGCAGACTTTAGATTTGCTGTTGAGCCTTGTACAAAACAAAAAACTTCATAATGAAAAAGATGTTTTATTAAAATGGGTAAAAGACAATTTACATCAATTACCCACTATTTTATCACTCAGTTAAAATTTATAACCGAATCTCTTCAATAAATCACGACGTGCAATTTTGTCAGAGTCCGATTCAACACCTTTAGGCGAAACTCCGTCAATTACTCCGATTACTCCGGCTCCGTTATTTGCTTCTGTTGTTAATATGGTAACGGGATTTGCAGTAGCACAAAAAATTCTTGCAACTTCATCACAAGCTTTTACTTTTGCCATAATTTGAATAGGAAAAGCGTTTTTTAATAAAATAATAAATGTATGACCGCAAGCCGTAGTTTGCATCATTTCAATAGCTTTTTTCTCAAGCTCTTCGTCATTACTTTGATAACGAATCAATGCGTCTCCGGAAGCTTCATTAAATGCAATCGCATATTTTGACTGCGGAATGCTTGCACCTACAATTTCCGCCAAGTCATCTACAGTTTTAATAAAATGACTTTGTCCGAAAATCATATTAATTTCTCCGCCTAAATCGAAATAATGTGCTTTAATTTCCATTTTATAACTCCTTTATTTTTTCTTATGACGTAACATATTTTCTAAAATCTTACGCTGCGGATTATTTGCCGCAGAATAATGAACAATATTTATATCTTTGTGCTGTAAGTTTTTACCGCTTACAAACATTGCCGTAGAAATCGTTTGAGGTGTCGGAGTAAAATCTTGATATTGCCTTGTACTGATTTTATTTTTTAATAAAAAATTCCCCAATGCTCTGGCACTGTCGTTTGTACTTCCGGGATGAGAAAGAATTAAATACGGCAACATATAAAAACTCAGATGATTTTTCTTTTTAATTCGCTCAAAGAAATCAATAAAACGCTGAAATTCTTTAACCGGCGGTTTACGCATAAGTCGCAAAATGTCGTCACAAAAATGTTCCGGTGCAATCTTTAAATGCCCGGAAGTAAAATTGCATATCATTTGCTCTGCGGCTGTTTCATTTTCCAATGCCATGTCGTAACGAATCCCGGAGTTTATAAATACATGCTTTACTTCCGGAAGGTCGCAAACTTTGAACAGTAAATCAACATATTCATTTTGATTCATTTGTAAGTTCGGACAGACTGTGGGAAAAAGGCATTTCGGGTCTTTACAACCGCCGATTTTACATATTGATGCATACATGTTTGCCGTCGGTCCGCCGACATCGGTAATCGTGCCGTGAAAATTATCTGACAATGCAATTTTCTTTACTTCTGCAATAATTGATTCTTCACTTCTTTTGCTTATTAAAGGGCCTTGATGTGACGTTATCGCACAAAAACTGCACCGCCCGAAACATCCTCGATGTGATGTCACTGAATGTTGTATCATTTTCCACGCCGGCACACGTTCACAATATTCCGGGAAATTTCGTCTGTACGGCAATGCATACACGGCGTCCATTTCGTCCTGAGTCAACAACGCTTGCGGTCTGAAAGATGCGACAATCGCACTGCCGTCTTGCTGATAAAGACCGACGGCTGTTTCATGAACCATATTGGCTTCTATCAGCGATGTGGCTTCCAATAAGTTTTCTTTATTATCAATAATTTCTTCATAAGATGGCAAACGAACCAAACCGTCGCATTCGTCAGCCTTAATTTTTACGACTGTTCCCTCAATTCCTTTCAAACTTTGTTGATTTTTAATACGTTCGGCAATTTCAACCATAGATTTTTCGCCCATTCCGTAACTGATAATATCAGCTTTGCTGTCCAGTAAAATTGAATGACGAATTTTATCCTGAACGTAATCGTAATGAGCAAAACGACGTAATGACGCCTCAATCCCGCCGAGTACAATAGGAATTTTCTTGTAACGCTGCTTTAGAAAAGAAGTATAAACAATAGTAGCCCGATCCGGTCGTTTTTGATGTCCCTGGGGAAAAAACGGATTTGCGTCGATTGAATAAGCGTCTTCTTTTCGTCGACTTCGAGTTCCGGTGTAATTACTTACGATACTGTCTATATTTCCGGCTGTAATACCTACAAAAAGTCGCACTTCCGGTAATAATTTAAGAAGTGCAGCATTGCGATAATCCGGTTGACTCCATATTGCTACCGTATAGCCGGCATTTTCAAGGACACGTGCTATTATCGCAATTCCGAATGAAGGATGATCAATATAAGCGTCTCCGGTAACAAGTAAAATATCCACGGAATTCGGAGTAACTTTTGTTTCCGGCAAAAAAAACAGATTTTCCATAATTATGCGAAATTACCTTTGCTTATCAATTTCAATATCTTGCAAAGGCACATTTTGCATTCGCAACACTTTGTTTATTTCATTTTGAAAATCGTGGGATTCTAAAATATTCTTATCCATTTTATAATCTTGACGTCTGATTTTTTCCAAAACTGATTCTTTTTTATTCATTTTCTTTTACCTTTTTTAATCTGCAAACTTTTTTTATGAATTAATAAATTCAATCATTTTATCACGAATAAGACAGAATGTTTTTCTGCGTTGTTCATCATCTTCTTCCAATGACGTAAGACGAATCCCGTTAATTTTTGAATAAAAACTGGTCAGCGGCACGGTGATAATTCCCGTAGCTCCCAGCAAATAATAAACAAAACGTTTATCATCGGCGATTTTACCTTTACACAATCGCTCTATTTCTTCACGAATAACAGGATTTTCAATATGTAATGTTTTATTTTTACCCAAAACCCCGTCTTCAAACAATACTGTCATATAAAATGCACCGCGTGGCTGAATAAATTTTATTCCCTTTGTAGAACCGAAAATCTCTCTTGCTTCATTGGCACGAGCTTCAAATTTATCAACACGCATTTTTAAATGGGCCGGGTAATTTTTATGCCCCATCACAATAGGAATAGATTTTTGCGGTAATGTCGTAGAACAAACTTCCAAGCGTTTTGCTTTTAGTATTGTCTCTATATATTTTGCAAATTGCGGATCTTTATTTTTATTATAAACTTCCATCCAGCCGCATCGAGATCCCGGCCAAGGATATTCTTTACTGATTCCTTTTATACTGATTCCGCAGGCATTACCGATTACTTCCGCCAATTTTACGGGTTCACCGTTAGAATATACCAATTCATTATAAATCTCATCGCATATAATAAATAAATCAAGCTCTTCTGCAATTTCACATATACGTTTAAGATTTGCCTTGGAAACTGTCGCTCCGGTAGGATTGTGAGGATTTATAATCAATATTCCGGCAATGGAATCGTTGTATTTTGCTTTATTGTAAATCTCATCTACGTCCGGCTCCCAGTTGTTGTTTGGGTCAAGGCGATATGTCAAATGTTCATATCCTGAATGAGCAGCTTCTGCCGAAGAATGGGAAGAATACGCCGGAGTCGGTCCTATTACACGAGCTTCACGCTTTAAATGCCCGAATATTTTCGCAACCGCATCACCTAATCCGTTGAAAAAATAAATATCATCTGCCGTTATCTGACAACCGTTTAAAGCGTTGACCTTTGCAGCTAAAAACTCTCTGGTTGCAAGAACACCTTGTGTATTACAATATGCCCATGTTTCATCATCATCCATCAGTTTTTTAATTTCTTCTTTTATCCAAGGAGCGACCTCTTCGCCTTTTGCTATCGGATCTCCTATATTTTCGTATGTCAATTTCAAGCCTAATTTTTCCAACTTTTCGGCTATGACTACGATTTCACGAATTTCGTATGATAATGACTCTGCCCCTGCCGGCACAATATCTCTTCTCATATAAGGAACCTCCGGTTCATCTAAAAATCGATAAACTCTTTATTAAAGAGTCGTTATAATCCAAAATTAAAATTATTACAATGTAAAGTTTAATAAACCCATTTAAGAATTTATTTGCATTTTCAGACTTGTTCTTTTCCTCTTTTGCGATATTAAAAAATTTACAGTTGAAAATCTTCCGCCACAACCGTGTTTATCAATACAGAATTTTCTATTGTACCGTTAAATTGATACAAATCTACCCGACAAGTTTTATCCGTTTCGTCAGGAGTAATCACAATAAAAGTTTTATCGGGCGTTTTTTTATCAAGCCATTTTTTGTCAATCCATGAACCGGCATTCGCATAAATTTTTCGGTATTCTGAATTTTGTACTATTTTCAAAACAGGGAAATGAGTATGTCCCATTATCAAAATTTTTTGTCGAGAAGTTTGAGGAAGTAAATATTCGGCTATTGCCGTATCATCAAAATATGACGGAAAAACTCCGGTAAAAAGAGCCTCTCGAATGCTGAGTTTTATCGGAACATTATTTATTTCCTGCCTTAAATTCCATTCTGATGTTTTGTAAGTATCTTTATATAAAACTCGGGAATCTTTGAAATTTCCCCAAAAAGTCGGAATAATATCGGAATAGCTATACAATCCGGGACGTTGTATCAAATCGTCGGTATGAATAATTTTTTTATTCCAATCTTTTTCATCAATACTGTTAGGCTTATTATAAAGTATCAATTTCCACGCAGCCAAATATAAGTCGTAATCTCTATATAACGCATCAAACCATTTTGTTCCTACATTATACCCAAACGACATTCGAGATTTATTCAAATCACTTGATGAAGCTATTTTTGAAACAATAAAGCCCGGAGGAATAATGGAATTTTCATTTATGCCGGCATTGGAAATACAATCCGGTGCATTAAAAAAATCCAGCCTGTGACCATGTTCTATTCTTGTAAGTCCGTTTTGTGTCAGGTAAAACCCAAGCCCGGCAGCGTCATTTTGATTCTTACAAGTAATTACATCTGTACCAAAAATACGATTGAGTTTCTCTTGATTAAGAAGCATGTCATGATTGCCGGGCGTGTAATAAATTTCAATTCCTGCGTTTTTTATATTTCTAAATGCTTTGACAATATTTTCGTTTGCACGACAAACAGAATCTAAAAAAGTATTTTCATTATCTTCAATATTGTCTCCCCACACTCTTACATTTACGGGAGCAACCCATTCATCAACCAAATCTCCCGCAATTACTAATTCTTTAATCCATTCGGAAGATGCAATACAGTTTAAAAAATTTGCAAGCTCTTTTCTGTTTTCTACAAGCCAGCCGTAAGGTTTATGAATCGTACCGGAACAAGCTCGTTCATCTCCCATGTGAATATCGCTGATTACTACAGTAGCATTACGCCGGTTTTCAAAAGTGTTGCTTAAAGTAAAATCTCCGTGAAATGAACAGCCGAAAAGTAATACAAAGATAGCAAAAGATAATTTAAGAAGTGTTTTTTCCAAAATGTGCCTCCAAAGATAAAAATAATATATCTGCAAGGCAAAAGAATTTACAAAAAAAAGCCTTCTAGTCAAGATTCGAATATGTAATATCAAGTATTTTAATAGTAAATATCAATCCTCTGAAATTCACACTTTATTCTGATATGAATATTTACCATACAAAAGGAATTATTCGCCAACGTACTTTTTGTTTGTATTCGCAATATCCGGGCAAACCGGCTTCCAGCACTTTTTCTTCATTTTTAATACGAATAGCAATTACAAAAGGATAAGGCAAAAACAAAATCAATGCAAACCACGAGCCCAGCACCAACGGCATTGATAAAAATAATAAAATTGTGGCTGTGTACATCGGATGACGAACAATTCCGTAAAGCCCGGTATCGATAATTTTTTGATTATTTTGAATCTCTACAGTTCTGGAAAGATACGCATTTTCTTTCATTACACGAGCATAAAGACCGTAAGACAGCAATAATACAATTCCCGATATTATCGTAACGGCAAAAGGTACTTTTGACCAACCGAATCTATAATCCAAACCGGCAGTTACAAAACCGGCGACAAACATCAAAAATGAAAATATCACAACGCCTTTTTGCGTATTTTCTTTTTCCTTTGCCGACAAACGCTTTTCTAAAAGTTGCGGAGCTTTGATAAACAAAAAAATTCCTAAAATTAACATGGGAACAAAAAGTAAACCGATAAAAATCCACCCTTTTATAAAATTTAAACTTCCTGCCGGTACAAACAATAAAGCTGCAATTAAAATAAAACCACTTAAATATTTTACTGTTGCATTAACAAAAAGCTTCGTTGTATTCATAATTTCTCCCTCATTTAATTATGTTTAATTTTCGTTGATGATATTACAAAAATCAAAGCCGGAACTATAATTTTTGTAAAGTTGACGCAATTATTTTTATAAACAAAAAACGTAAGCCCGTGGTGTTTGGACTTACGTTTTCGCTACTCAACAGTTCGTGATTTATTATAAAAAAATCTGATGTCAAAAAATTAGGTTTTAAATTTTCCTATTTCTTCCATTATCATACGAATATTTTCTACATTGTCTTCACTGTCTTGGGAAATTCCGGAAACAATAATTCGCAAATCTGAATTTTCTTGTTCCATATTTTCCATAGAACTTTCCAATGCCTGACTTTTATTCTTAAGATCTTCGGCACCACTCAAAAGTTCCTGATTTATCATGTTTACATTGTCTGAAGCTTTTCTTACCTGTTCAGTCAGATTCAAAAGTATATGCAACGAATCAAAAACTTGCGATGAAACATTTTTTTGTTCAAATAAAGAATTTCCATTTTCTTCAAAAAAGTTGCTGACCGTAACCAACTCGGAATATAACTGCTCAAAAATTGTATTGATTTTGTCCGTTTGCATAACAACTTGGTCAATATAACCTCTGATTGTTTCCATACTGGAATTAATCTCTCTCGATTGAGAACTTGTTCCTTCGGCAAGTTTACGAATTTCATTTGCTACAATCGCAAAACCTTTACCTGCCTCTCCGGCATGTGCTGCCTCGATAGCTGCATTCATCGCCAAAAGATTTGTTTGCTGTGCAATTTCATCAATCATTTTATTTACTTCCAAAAGGTTCTCTGATTTATTTACAACTTGAGCAACGGATTCCGTCATTTCATTTAAACACGATTTTCCGTCTATCGAAAGTTTGTTCAAACCGGTGATTTCTTCACGGAAAGAAGAATTGTTATCTGCAATTTCGGAAATATTTTTAATTATTTCCTGAACACTTCCGGAAGTCTCATCAATCATCACCGACTGATTTTGAATTATTTGATTTAATGCAAAGATTTCTTTTGAATATTCATTAATATTTTTGTGCATAGAATGAACATTTTCCAATTCAAGCTGAATATTTTCACGCATTTTATTCACTTCACTATTAATACCATTAAGTCCAGCTTCTCCGCTAATTATAGACTTCGACAATTTATCTCCCGTATTACTCATATTAATACTGTTGTCTTTTATTTTTATAATTATATTTCTCAACGAAGCCACAAAATTATTGAAATTACGTGAAAGAGTACCGATTTCACTTGTCGATGTAACCGGAAGTTCAGCTGTAAGATCCCCTTTCCCATGAGAAATTTCCTCCAGTGCTTCCGAAAGAGATACTATCGGTTTGGAAATCAATGAGGAAACAAACAATGACGGGAAAATCATTAAAAAGCTTATTATAAGAATTCCTAATAATAAAATTCCTGTTAAAGCTCTTATATGTCCGGAATTAATCAATTCTTTCTGGGGCGTCACCATTACAAGCTTCCAATCGTATATTCCGATAGGTGAAATAGAAACAAATGATTTTGCATTGTTTTCAGAAATAGGAAAAACCTTTGTATCTCCGAAATGTTGCAACTGCTGAAGTGAATATTTTCCGTTAAGAACTTCCGCAACCTGTCGCCAAGCTAAACTTTCATTATTTTCTGAAATTACCCTTGTCCACAAATCTTGTTTTTGTGCCGACGCCACAACACGGTTTTTAGTTTTATCTCCGCCGGTAGCTACAATCATAAGATAAGAATTTTCCGTATATTTATAATTATTGATTAATTCTGACATATATTCCATGTTAATAAAACTTGCCAGATTCCCTATTTGTCGCTTTCCGTCCCATACAGGAACAGCCAACGGGAAAATTTTATTACCTGTAGATTTTGAAATATTAGGCATACAGATAACATCCTTACCTTTTACCGGCTCTTCAAAATAATCTCGCCCTTTCAAACTTACCGGCGGATTTTTATGTACTTTTTGAGAATGGATAATTTCATCTCCTTTCATATCTGTCACAAGAAAGTGTGAATATACATTTATCATATTTTTATTACCGGTTTTGAAAATCGTATTATCCACAATTTTTGCAAGATAATCGTCAGCTATTGACGAATCCATAGAACGAATTTGTGTCGTATTTGCAATTTGTTGCGTAACTCGCAATTCATTATCAAAAATGTTTTTGACGACTTCTTTTACAATATTGCTATGTGATGCATAAGCAGTTATCATTTCTTGCTTTAAATTTTTACTGCTTACTTGAATTGAAAATAAAGCACTGATTAATGCTGAAAAAAATACAGTGGCAGTAATACCTGTACTGAGTGAATATTTTAGTTTCATTCCTCAACTCCATGCAAAATTAAAATCACGGTATTATATATTTTCATCAACATCTTACATTCTCATATTTAAAAAATATCAATAAAACGATTATCATTTACAAATTTAAAACAAAATTTATTCCGTACAAACCTTTCTGCAGTCGATAAAGTAAAGTTTATTTGCATAATATTGACAATCAAACAGTCTTTAAGTATAAAAAACGCAAATTTTAACCTTACTTGGAGATGAAAAAATGATTGTAGCCTGTTTAGACTTAGAGGGCGTTTTAGTACCTGAAATTTGGATTGCCGTAGCTGAAAAAACCGGAATTGACGATTTACGTCTTACTACCAGAGATATCAGTGATTACGATAAATTGATGAAACACAGATTAAGTATTTTAGATAAGCACGGAATTGATATTAACCTGATTCAAGAAGTTATCAGCAAAGTTGATCCTTTACCGGGTGCTGTAGAATTTATGAATAAATTAAGAGAAAAATTTCAGATTATAATTTTGTCTGACACTTTCTATCAATTTGGAATGCCGTTAATGAAAAAACTCGGTAATCCGACATTGTTCTGTCACAATCTAGTGGTAGATGAAGCAGGAAAAATTGTAGATTACAAATTGCGTATGCCTGACCAAAAACGTGAAGCGGTAAAACGATTGAAAGAAATTAATTTTAATGTAATCGCTTCAGGTGACAGTTATAATGATACAAATATGCTTTCTGTAGCAGACCGAGGTGTTTTATTCTGTCCGCCTCAAAATGTTATCAACGAATTCCCTCAATATCCGGTAGCGTTGAACCATGAAGAGCTTTTCAATTACTTTGTTAAAGCTGAAAAAGAAATTAATAGCTAGTTATAAATACTAAAAGGGAACTGTCTGATAGGTAAACTTTGCAGACAGTTCCCTTTTTTTATAAGTAATAAATTAAAATTCTGCGTTTTTGAATGTTCTCGGGAACGGAATTACATCCCGAATATTTTGCATTCCGGTTAATAATAATATCAACCGTTCAAATCCCAGTCCGAATCCGGCGTGGGGCACGGTACCGAATTTACGTAATTCCAAATACCAGGAATAATCTTTTTCGTCCAATCCCAATTCGTTAATTCGTTGCAGTAAAATATTATAATTTTCCTCACGTTCACTTCCGCCGATGATTTCGCCGATTCCAGGAACAAGAATATCCATTGCACGAACAGTTTTTTTATCGTCATTTAATTTCATATAAAATGCTTTAATTTCTTTAGGGTAACCGGTAACCGTCACCGGGCATTTATAAATATTTTCAGTCAAATAACGTTCGTGTTCCGATTGCAAATCATTTCCCCATTTTACAGGGAATTCAAACTTCACGCCAGATTTTATCGCCTTTTCAAGCTCCTCGATTGCTTGCGTATATGTAATTCTGGCAAAAGGTTGTTCACAAATTTGTTGCAATCTTGCCAAAAGTCCTTTGTCTATCCATTGATTTAAGAAGCTTAAATCATCAGCACAATTATCCATTACATCTTTGATTACATATTTCAATAATGATTCTGCCGTGTCCATATCGCCGTCGATATCACAAAAAGCCATTTCCGGTTCTATCATCCAAAACTCTGCAAGATGTCGAGTCGTATTAGAATGCTCGGCTCGAAATGTCGGCCCGAAAGTATAACAATTTCCCATTGCCGTAGCGTAAATTTCAGCCTCAAGCTGTCCGCTTACGGTAAGACTTGTTTTTTTACCGAA
Source organism: Spirochaetales bacterium (assembly GCA_017624275.1). Lineage (GTDB taxonomy): Bacteria > Spirochaetota > GWE2-31-10 > GWE2-31-10 > GWE2-31-10 > RGIG8597. Next base: position 28,669 of record JAGANG010000008.1, read on the forward strand.
AAAATCTTTGCTGTAGTCGACTTCGCCGTTTTCTGTCGGAACTTTTTCCAACGGCAATGTAGTCACTTGAAACATTTGTCCGGCACCTTCACAGTCACTGGCACTTATTAACGGCGTATGAATATAGTAAAAACCTTTTGACTGGAAAAAATTATGAATAGCAAAAGAAGCACGACTTCTGATTCTCATTACGGCGGCAATAGTGTTTGTTCTCGGGCGTAAATGTCCGATTTCACGTAAATATTCCAAAGAATGACGTTTTTTTTGCAACGGATAAGTAGCTCCGTCAGCTTCACCGAATAAAGTAACGCTGTCGATTGTTGTGTGCAATTCTAAAGGTTGTTTACCTTGCGACGGCTCAATTGTTCCGTCGATTTGCACGCTGGCACCGGTATTCAAAGCTCGCAATCTGGTATCATTTTCACTATGGTCTACAATTACTTGCAAATTTGTCACACAAGAACCGTCATTTATTTCTAAAAAAGTAAATGTTTTCGATTCTCGTTTTGTACGAATCCAACCATATACGGTGATTTTTTGATGTTCTGCCGTCATTGTCAGAATATTTTTAATTCTGTTTTGATTATACATAATTAATCTTTCCTGTAATTTTCTAGTCTGTGATTGCTTTTCTGCAATCTTCTATCAACTTGTCTGCCTGCTCTTTTATTTCATCAAAGTTCATTAAAAAACCATCTATTTTTTCTAACATCTTTTCATCTTTTACATAAGGCAAATTGATTTCAACATTTACCCGTGCAGCTTGAAGAGCTGCTAAGGCGAATGAAGCGGCACATGAAATATCACTGATTAAAAATTTTTTGCAAACCGGTAATAAATCTTTCAATGTCACAATCAATGCTTTTGCTGCGGTACCGATAGTCACAGGAACAGAAGCACATTCTGCAGCCGTGCGATTTACTTCGGCTGTACGGATAGCTTTTTGCTCGTCAGTGTCTTTCGGTAACTTTCTGGCGTTTTGCCATTCCAAAAAAGTTCGCTGATCTTCGTCACAAAGGTACAAACCGTCTTTTCTGACCATTTCTAAAAAACCGCGAAATTCATTGTAATTTTCAGGTTTCGAAAAAACCATAGCTTTTTGTGCCGCAGCCGCAGCAAGTGACAATATATAACCGGCAGCAGCTCCGCCTCCGGGAGTCGGTTGGTTTGATCCTAGTTTTTGAGAAAAATCTGCTAACTCCATTTTTATACTCCTAACTGATACCCAGTGCATCTTTTGCGGTATCTAAAATAACATTCATATGAAGCGGTTTTGTAAGAAAATATGAAACTCCGTATTCTTTTACACGTGTGATAACTTCTTTTTGCGATATAGCCGTGATTACTACAATCGGAATATTTATCTTATTTTTTCGCAAATATTGAATGACTTGAACTCCGTTTATTTTCGGCATCATCAAATCAAGAAAAATTATATCCGGGCGAACATGTTGCAATTCTTTTATAAACGCAACCGGTGTTTCATAAGCCGTAGTTTTCCAGCCTTCACTTTCAAAGACGGTTTCCAAATATTCCAAAATAGGCAAATCATCATCAATAATTGCAACGGAATATTGAGATTTCATCGGGTCGTCTTCACTGGCAAAATGCAAATCCATCGGTAAATAAACCGATACTTTTTCATTTGCCGATGTCAAAATCAAAGTATTAATTTCGTCAACTTCCGATTCATGAGCAAAGACATTTATTTTCCCGAAACTGCTTATCGCTTCGGAAAGATTTTCAACAATAGGAATATTAGCGAATTTCTTATCTTCTTTAACAGCCTTTGCTACCGCAGAATCTTGCGGAGTTAAAATTCTGATAGTAGAAGATACAGCCGCAGTTTCATCGGTAATCGATGTAATCAATTGCTCAAGTTTCATATTGAGTCTCGGAGAATTGCTGATATTGGAACAGATTATCAAAACCTTAGTAAGAATTTTTGCATAATCTTCTACCATACTGCGGATTTTATAAGTCAACAAATCGATTTTTTCCGCATTCAATCCGTCGGATATTTCGACAAATAAAATATCTTCATTTATATGTGCGTCAATTATACTTCTGGTACGGTCAAAATCTATTCGACAACCTAAAAGTTTGCAAATATTTCTGAACAGTAAATCAACTTTCAGCGGCTTGAGTAAAATAGCCGAAACTTGCAATTCTGCAAGCTGTTTTTCTATTTCAAGATTGCGTTCTTTTTCCAGCACTATTACGGGAATATTCACGGTAGATTTATATTCATTTTTTTCACGAATCAAAGTGAAAATATCGACTCTGCTTAATTCGCAGGCAGATATAATTAGATCCGGATTTTCATTTTTTATTTTCAGTGAACCTTCAAATCCATCCTTACAACAAACGACTTCGATTCCGGCTTTGTTCAATCTTTCCTTTAAATATTGTTTTAATATTTCATCATTTTCAATAAGCACTACTTTATTTTTCAGTGTAAGCCCCATAAAAAATAACCACCTGTTTCATTTATAATAGTCTTGGGTACAGAATGTCGCATAATACCAAAAGATTTCTTTTATAAAAATATTTTTTATGCTAATTTAAAAAACTATTTATTACCTTTTCGGCTTATTTTTCTAATTTTGAATCTTTTCTTTTATTCAGGAAATATTATGAAAATAAATATTGGTTACATTGTTTCTACATTGCGTCGCAGCGGTCCGATAATGCAGTTGCTTAATATTGTGAAATATTTAGATAGGGATAATTTTAATCCTATTGTGATTACTCTTTCACCGGAGGGACGTGATTCCATGCGAGAAAAATTTTCTCAGGCAGGAATTCCGATAGTCTCCCTTAATTTGTCACGTATGGAAGGCATTTTTTTGATTAAGAAAAAATTGTCGGCAGTGATTGAAGAATATCAGCTGCATTTATTGCATACGACAGGTTTACGTGCCGATTCGGCAGCTAAAAGTTTTCCGGATTTACCTAATGTTTGTTCTATTCGCAATTATCCGTTTCATGACTATTGCATGAAATACGGAAATACAAAAGGAACATTGACAGCGTTGTATCACACATCAATTTTGAAAAGTAACAAGTGTAATGTAGCCTGTTCACATTTTATTCATGACCAAATAGAAAAAAACGGCGTTGAATCTTATGTAATTTCTAACGGTGTAGATACGGAAAAGTTCGTCCCGGCAGTTGATTATAATGAAAAAATTTCTTTGCGACAAAAATTGAATTTACCGGAAGACGGTTTTATTTGGATAACTACAGGTTCCCTTATTACACGTAAAGACCCGGTAACTTTGGCGGAAGCATTTATTCGCTTTGTAAAACTAAACGCAAATTTCGGAACAAAAGGTATTCAGGTAGAAAAACAATATCTTGTAATTGTAGGTGACGGAGTTCTCAAACCGCAAATCGAGATGTTGAATAAGCAAAATTCTTGCATTATTTATGCAGGCAGTTCTGCAAATATTCGTGATTATTTGGCTGCTTCTGACGTCTTTTTGTCGGCGTCTTTTTCCGAAGGTTTACCAAACGGCGTATTGGAAGCACTTTCATGCAATCTTCCGGCGATACTCTCAGATATTCCGCCACATAAGGAATTACCGGGATCTGTGTATTTTCAAGCCGGTAACGGAAGAGAATTAACCCACGTACTCGATAAATTCTATAAGGACAAAGACAAATATTATGGTAACCGGGAATTGATAACGCAGCAGTTTGATTGCCGAAAAGTATCCCGAAGTTATCAGGAATTGTATTTTAAATGTTTAGGAAAACAAGTCAGTGTTTCTGATAATCACCAAAATACACAGGAATACAGCCGAACATATTCCGCCACCGAGCGTTTTATTGCATCCACATTATCACGTTATCCAAAGCTAAAAAGTACATTAAAAAAAAGTTACGTTACACTGAATTACATACTTTTTCGCAGTAAAAATGCAGCAGAACTTGCGAAAGGTTGGGACATAAAATCTTGTACCGAAGAAGATTGTTTTTTCGGATATTACGACCGCAATCCGGTAAATGAAAAAGGTTATTTGCTTTATCATAAAATTTTACCAGAAGGCAACGTGGGAATTTGCGTTGATAATAAAATGTTGGCGGTAACGGGAGCTTGGAATTTGCAACAGGGAGCTCTTGCTACATGGTTGGAAGATAATTTTATTATTTACAATTGCTTCGATTCCTTGGCAAAAGATTCAGTACAATTGAATAAGGGATTGTGTTGCAGAAAAGTTAATGCAGTTACCGGAGAAGAGTGCCATATTCCGTTCCCTGTTTACAGTGCAGTTGCAGGATGTGACATAGGACTTTCGCTAAATTTCGACAGAATCACACATTTACGTCCGGAATACGGATATACGGCACGTGAAGTTTTACCGGAAAAATTCCCGAATCCTGACGAAGACGGAGTATTTTCTGTTAACTTAAAAACCGGTGAAACAAGACTTTTATTTTCATTTGCCGATTTATCGCAAGATTTAAACAATGTCGATAATACAAAGCAAAAAATTAATCACATACAACTTTCACCGGACGGTAAACGTTGTATTTTCCTTTATCGCTGGTTTGATAATATGGGAGTCAAACATTCTCGACTTTATTTTGCACGTCTGACCGATGGTTATCTTGCATTATTGGCTGATGAGGGAATGGTGTCTCATTGTAATTTTATTGACGAAACTCATGTAGGCGGCTGGATGCGACTGGGCGGTCGTGACGGTTATTATTGTATCGATACGCAAACAGGATATTATCGCCCCGAAGCTCCGGGAGTTTTGACAGAAGACGGACATCCTACATTTTGCGACCGTTATTTGGTGACGGATACATACCCGGATCGCAGCGGAATGATGAAAATTTTTATTTATGACAGACACGACCGCAAGCTGGTTGCAGAAAACCGATTATTTTCACCGTTGGCATACAGAGACACAAAACGTTGTGATTTGCACCCACGCCCGATTTTAAAAGACGGCAAAATTACGGCAGTATATGTAGACTCTACCCACAGCGGAAAACGTCAGCTTTGTTGTTTTGTACCTACGGAAGAAAATAATGGCTAGAATCAGTGTTTTAATGGCATCGCATAACGGAGCAAAATATCTTCGCCAATCTTTGGACAGCATTTTAAATCAAACATTTTCTGATTTTGAATTAATAATCGTAGATGATGCATCGACAGACAAGACATTAAAAATCTTGGAAGAATATGCAAAAAAAGATTCCCGATTAAAAGTTTGTATTAATGAAGAAAATAAAGGACTGACAGCTTCATTAAATATTGCATTAAAACAAATATCTGCGGATACTGAATATATTTGCAGAATGGACGATGACGATATATGCGAACAAAATCGCTTTGAAAAGCAAATTGAATATTTTATGACAAACAGTCAAATCGGTATAGTCGGCAGTAATGCGATTATTATCGATGATAAAAATATGATTATAGGCAAACGTGAAGTTCCGGCAGAACACAATAAAATATTAGCGACACTCCCCCGTTATAACCCGATAATTCATCCGTCAGTAATGATAAGGCGTAAAGTATTGGAAAAAGTCGGCGGTTATAATGAAAAATACAGAACAAGTCAAGATTATGCACTGTGGTTTCGCCTTGCTGCAGATGGAGTAAAATTTGCTAATCTGCAAGAGTACCTTTTGAAATATCGAGAAACACGCTCTGCTGTACGACGCAAATCGATGAAGTACAGACTGAAAGATTTTCATATCCGAAAAGAGGGATATAAGTTATTAAAGGTACCGTTTTATAAATACTTTTGGCTGATACTTCCGCTGATATTGGGAATTATCCCTATGCCGGTGTATAAATTGTTAAAACGTATTGATCCAAGGAATTGACTTTCGTAAGAAAGTCAATTCCGACGTATTCGCGAAAGGTGAGAGCGATAGCTCGAACAACGTATTTCCGCAGGAAATACCGAAAGCGAATACAAAAATAATGAAACTTTCGTAAGAAAGTCAATTCCGACGTATTCGCGAAAGGTGAGAGCGACAGCTCGAACAACGTATTTCCGCAGGAAATACCGAAAGCGAATACAAAAATAATAAAACTTTCGTAAGAAAGTCAATTCCGACGTATTCGCGAAAGGTGAGAGCAATAGCTCGAACAACGTATTTCCGCAGGAAATACCGAAAGCGAATACAAAAATAATGAAACTTTCGTAAGAAAGTCAATTCCGACGTATTCGCAAAAGGTGAGAGCGATAGCTCGAACAACGTATTTCCGCAGGAAATACCGAAAGCGAATACAAAAATAATGAAACTTTCGTAAGAAAGTCGATTCCGATGTATTCGCGAAAGGTGAGAGCAATAGCTCGAACAACGTATTTCCGCAGGAAATACCGAAACAAGTTCGGAATGACATTATAACTTTTACTTATTGGGACAGCCCAAACGAATAGAAGGCGGCTGTCGGTTTGTTAGTTAATATTTGGATTAATATTGCAAACTAAATTGCAAAAGATAAATAGAAATTTTATAAGGATAACAAAAGAAATCAGGAGGATTTTAAATGAAAAAGAAATGGTTGTTTTTGATTCCTGCCTTATTTGTGTTGGCAGGGTGCGGTGTTGAGCGTTTAAACAATGCAATATCAAAAGGTTTTGATGACATGAAATCTCCCAGTTGGGACTTAGACTTTGATGTGCCTGTAGGTAAAGTAAAAGCTCAACTTTCAAAGATTCAAGAAGTAAATGATATGCTTGAAGAATTGAAATTTACTGATAATGCAGATCTAGATAATGGAGAAAGTGCATTAATTCACGTAAAAATCAATGACATGACGATTGACGGCAGTACTTTTGATGTAGATCCGAGCGTAAATAAGGCATTGGGATTAAATGAGACGGATAATGTTTTGACATGGCCGTTACCGATAGGAAGTGTTGAATCTCCGGAAATAGATGATGCTTCATTTCCGGTAATCAAGCTTGATTTAGACGGGGATGCCGTACAAGATATGATGCTTACGGCTTTGAAGTCTACCGACGGATTCTTGAAAATTAAAATGGAAATGCAAATTAAAGATTCTGCTGACAGCGACTGGAGACCGGCTAAAGAGGAAGAGTATTTCAATGAAGCCGGACAACCGTATGTTGCCATAGAAGATGTGGAAGATGCCGAAGGTGACTGTTATGCCATTAAAGTCGGTTCCGGAAAATTTTCTTTCAAACCGGGCGTTTATGAAGGCGGAAAACTTGTATTTGAAACAAGTAACTTTTTGACAAGCTATAAAGAAGCTATTACTCCGGAGCCAATGCAAATAAAAGATTCTGAAGGAAATGTCACTGAGAGTGAAACGGATTTCGAATATAGAATTTCTATACCGAAGGATGCTTTCAAAATCATAGGGCGAAGTTTCAGTATTATTGAAGATTTATTAGAAGGAGAATCAGAATCTCGAAGTTACTCCCGTTCACGAGCTCTTTCTCGCGGCGGTTCAGGGTTGTCTGCGAAAGAGATTAAAGATTTGATTAAAAGTGCTGATGGTAAGGTAACCGTATTGGAAAAAATGTTAGATGACGGTGTAACATTGGAAGAAGTCGCTAAAGCTTATGATGGAAACTTAGATGAGGTATTGACTGATTCCGGTGTCGGAATTGCGGACATCATGGCAAGTGAAGTTATTGCATCGCCTGAAAATATCAAGATTCTCGGAAGTAAAGAGAATGGATTCGGGGATTATGAATTCATTGACGGTACGACTTTAGGTGCTATTGAAGATGCCGAAAACTTACAATCGTTTGCTGATTTTTGTAAATTCTATAAGAAAAAATCTATTGCCGGTATTAAATTCAGCTTTGAAGTAGAAGTAGATTTAGGTGAAAACTTTATGGTGACGGCAGAATTTATAAAGGATTACGAAATATCTGTCGATACCGGAGATTCTTTGCCTTTCTCTAAACTTGGCAGTATTTTAGACAGGGCAACATTGGAAGCCAATGTAAAACATAATTTTATGTGTGAAATGAAAATAAAAGAACCTAAAATTGCGAACAGTACAATGAAGATTTCCGGAATCAAAGAAACCGGAAACGGATTTTATGCTATTCCGGAAGATCCGTGTCGTATCTTATTTAACTTAGACGAAATGCCTACAGAAGACGGCGGATTGGATTTTACGATGCTAATACCTGAAGATAAAGAAGTCGACATAGCGTTGAATCCTACAGAAGAGACTGACTTGTGGATAGAAATGGAATTGGGAGCAAACGGCGTATTAAAAGTTGATGCAGAAGAAATCAGCAACATAATGGGAGGAGAGTAGATAATGAAAAAACATATATTTTTCATTTTATTCGGAATATTTTTTACAACAGTGTTGAATGCTCAATTTTATAACGATTCAGCACGCAGTACGGCAATGAACGGAGCCCACAGTGCGGCAAGTTTGGATGCATTTGAAGCTATGTTGTACAACCCGGCAGGTCTTGCTGCAAGCCAAGAAAGATTCGGCTTGCACATTATGGGAACTCTCGGAATGAATTTATATTCCAACAGCTTTAATCTGACTACAGCCGTAGAAATACTGGAACATTTGCAAAGCGGAGACGGTAATATTGAACGTTTTATTTCCAATATGCGAGAACAAAACCTTCATACCGGAGTGCAAGCCGGCTTGGTAATGAACTACAACTTATTTAAGTTTTTCTTCAAAACTCAATATTTCTCACTTGGATTTTCAGATACATTGAAAATGCGTGCCAGAACATTTTTGGGCGATGATTTGTTTTCTACTGTTTTCGATAAAATCGATATCAACGACAAACACAGTCTCGGAACTATCGGGGCTGATTTTATGGCTTATAACGATCTTAATTCAACATTTTCGATGTACTTGTGGATGTTGGAACGTAAAACACCGTTTAGAGGTTTCTATGTCGGCGGTGGAGTGCATTGGTATACACCGATAATTCATGCATCAGCTGATTTTTCCGGCAAAATGGGAAGAGGTTCGTTAAGTAAGGTCGACGATATAGAACAAGCCGATACCAATTTGTATACCTACAATTTAGAATTAGACGGAAAAGTAAGTTTGGCTTCTCCGGCAAGTTATAATTGGTCAGGATTAAATATGCCGTTCAATAATGGAAGTGGACTTCCGTTTGGATTAGGGTTTGATTTAGGAATTGTAATTGATTTTTATAAATGGTTCCGTGCCGGTTTCAGTGTGACAGATTTAGGATTTATGATTTCACCGGCTACATCATTTGAAGTAAGCAAAGATATCAAACTAGATTTACAAGATATGGGAAGTGTTGGAAGTGAATTTGCCAGCATAGGAGACGAATTTACTTCCGGCGGTAAAGGCGGCACGGAAGCAGTTCTTGCTCCGTTGGCAATGAGATTAGGTGCTACTTTTACACCATATTCTAATCGCTTTATGGATTTAGAATGTCCTATTAATTTTACTGTTACAGATTTTGATCTTATTCCGTTAGGATTTTTACCGACATTCGGTTTTGCTACAGGTGTAGAATTTACATTAAAACTTGGATTCTTCCATTTACCATTATGGACTTCTATCGGATACTTTACATCTTCCGGAGTTTCTGTAGGATTCGGAGGCGGTTTACATTTAGGTATATGTCATCTTGATTTCGGTGTACGAGGAATAGAATCGTTAATGGCTCCAGCAAGTGATTCTGCATGGGGACGAGATGTGGCTTTTGCAGTTCAAATGGCTTTCCAATTAGGGAAAAAAACAGAGAAAGAAGCCAAAAAAGCTAAATTAAGAAAAATAAGAAAAAATAGTGCTAAAAAAGCTTCCTCTAAGAGTGTTGAAGTAATAGAAATAAATGTTGATACTAATTCTGTAACTACAGAAACAGTTGTAACTGAAGAAGAAGTACCGGCTGCACCTGTAGAAACCGAAGAAGCAGACAATACTTCAGAGCAAGTTCCGGCGGAATCAACAGAAAATCAAAATGTTGAAAATACCGCAACAGAGCAACAAGCTCCGGAACAAGTTAAATTAATGCAATAACCAAAAAAATACCGAAACTGTCGAAATTATATAGATTGTAATATTCGACAGTTTCTTTTTTTTATCGTATAGAATTACAAAACATCAATAATCTATCAGAATAAGGAAAATATTAAGTATGAGCGAAAATATAAATCGTCCGGATTGGGACAGATATTTTTTAGATATTGCCCGTGTAGTCGCCGAAAGAGCATCTTGTCTGCGTAATAAAGTAGGTGCTGTCATTGTAAACAATAAAGATATCGTAAGTACCGGATACAACGGAGCTCCAAGTTATCAAAAAAATTGTCTTGAAATAGGTAATTGTTATCGTAACGAGCATAACATAGTTTCGGGAACATGTTTGGAACAATGTCGAGCAGTAGGAAGTCACGCAGAATCTAACGCTATCAGTTTGGCTGCAAGAAACGGACATTCTACATTCGGAGCGACAATTTATATTACAGGTCATTATTTTTGTTGTAATCAATGCAAAGCGTTAATTGCAAATGCAGCTATCAAACGGGTAGTTTTGGAAGATCCGAAAGGTGAAATACATGAATTTTTCCCGGAACAAGATTGGACTGTTCACCCAATAGACAATAAATAATGAGGAATTATATGAAAATTGTAGATATTCATTCGCACACATTTCCCGATTCAATAGCAAGTAAGGCTATTTCAAAATTAGAAAAATCATCGGGAACTAAAGCTATAGGAAGCGGACTTCAAAAAGATTTGCTTCTGTCAATGCAAGAAAGCGGTGTTGATATTTCCGTTGTTGCACCGGTAGCCACATCGCCGAATTCTCACAGTATCAATTTAAAAAATATTGCGGCAAAAAAGGATTTCGGAGATTCATTATATTTTCTCGGTGCATTGCATCCGGATACGCCGAATATCCGTGAAGAAATATCTTTTATGAAAGAAAATGGTTTTTGCGGAGTAAAACTTCATCCGGATTATCAAGATTTTTTTGTTGATGATGAAAAAATGTTCCCTATTTATGAAGAATTGGAAAAACAAGGAATGTTTTTGTTGTTACATTGCGGTGAAGATGTCAGTTTTATTAATTCCGGCAAAGGAAATCCGCAACGCACGGCTACAGTATTGAAAAAGTTTTCGGAATTGAAAATTATTGCAGCACATTTAGGCGGATATTTACGATGGGATGAAACATTAGAACATCTTACCGGATTTAATAATGTTTGGCTGGATACTGCTTACTGTGCGTTTAAACCGGAAGCTGAAATAATGCAGAAAATTATAAATACATTCGGTACTGAAAAAATTTTATTCGGCAGTGATTGGCCGTGGATGGAACAGAAAAAAAGTATTGATTACATAAGAAGTTTACCAATTTCGGATGAACAAAAAAGCGATATATTAGGCGGAAACGCACTGAAATTTTTTCAAAAATAAAAAAAGCAGATTTTAAGTAAAACCGTCTTAAAATCTGCTTTTTTTGCATTTTACGTTTACTCCTCTCCGAGGAAAAGTCTTGCTGCCGTATTATAAAAATAATCATCAGCGACATTCGGCATTAAGTCGTCAATAGTTTGCATTATACCGCGGTAATATCTAAAGTGATCCGGTCCGTCAATAGGAAGATCGGAGCCGAACATTACACGATTTTTTATGCTGCTGCGTAATGCATTTACAGTTACATCCATAGGACACCAAGCTGTATCACAGTAAAGATTTGCTTCTTTTTTAGCGACTGCTTTTGCAATCATTTCTATAGTAAATTCACAATTTCCCATCAGATTTATATGATAAAGCACTACCGGAACTTTCGGGTGACGCTTTGCAAGCATATAAATCTTCATTGGGTCAGACGTTCCCGGAGCTGAATGAAATACACACGGTAAATTGTTAGCTTCGGCGATTTCAAGATATGGATCGTATATTTTATCATTCGCATCAATACCGATAAGAAACGGATGAAATTTTAATGCCGTGAATTTATATTCTTTTAATGCCTGCTCTAAAGTTTCCGGTGAAGACTTCCCTACTTGGCAAACTGCGGCGGCATATAAAACACCTTCATTTTCTTTACATAATTTTATAGTTTGGCGATTAGCTTCGAGTTCGGGAATCAGAGGATTTCCGCCTTCGACATGATTTTCTGTTTCCATTCCGGAAAGATTAGATATTAATAGTTTTGATATTTTTTCTCTTTTGATAACATCAAAAATCAGTTCATCACAATTTATGCGATCCGGCCAAGAACCATTGTGTCCATGTATATCAAATATTTTTCTGTCGGCAGTCATTATTTCTCCTTTATATTTATTATCATCAGCTCTATTTTCAAAAAAAGTATTAACCAAAAAATTATTATAATTTATCAATCGGAATTCTTTTTATAAAGAATAAATAATAAAAAAAACAGTGAAATTACAAATATATAAAATTATAGTCGGTTGCAGTTCGGCGGTCTTTATTGTATAAGAGTTTACAGTTATTTAAGAATTAATGTCAGAAAAAAATGGGAGATAAATACAATGAAGTTAGGAATTGTGGGATTACCGAATGTAGGTAAAAGTACTTTATTTAATGCTTTAACTAAAGCCGGAGCTCAAGCGGCAAATTATCCGTTTTGTACTATTGAACCGAATGTGGGAACCGTTGCCGTACCGGATGAACGTCTGGATGCATTGGTAAAACTTTATGAAGCTGAAAGAACTGTGCCGGCATTTGTGGAATTTGTAGATATTGCCGGACTTGTAAAAGGTGCAAGTAAAGGTGAAGGTTTGGGAAATAAATTTCTTGCTCATATACGTGAAGTTGATGCGATTGTACATGTTGTAAGATGTTTTCAAGATAAAGACGTTATTCATGTTGACGGCGGAGTAAATCCGGAACGAGATATTGAAACTATCGAAACCGAATTGATTCTTGCCGATATGGACGCTATGGAAAAACGTATTGAAAAACAAGAAAAATCTTTAAAAGGTTGCAAAGATAAAAAACTTGTTGAAGAATTGGAAATGATGAAACGTTTAGCTGCTCACTTGGGTGAAGGAAAAAGTGCCAGAACTTTTACGGAAGATGAAGAGGAACGAGAAATGCTTAAAGGTTATTTCTTGCTGACTTCCAAGCCGATTATTTTTGCATCAAATGTAAGCGAAACCGAAGTTGCATCGGCAAGTGCAGAAAACAACCAATTTATAAAAGTAGTAGAAGAGCGTGCAGCGAAAGAAAATGCCCAAATGGTAATAATATCAGCAAAAGTTGAAGAAGAAATTGCACAGCTTGAGGGTGAAGAAAAGGCGATGTTTCTTGATGAATTGGGATTTAAAGAGTCCGGACTTGATCGCTTAATCAGAGCTTCTTATAAACTTTTGGGATTGTTCAGTTATCTTACAGCGGGAAAACAAGAAGTCAGAGCATGGACAATTCCCGTAGGTACAAAAGCACCTCAAGCGGCGGGTAAAATTCATACAGATTTTGAAAAAGGTTTTATTCGAGCAGAAATTGTCGGTTATGATGATTTAATGCAATATGGTTCTGTAAATGCTGCCCGAGAACACGGAAAAGTACGTGTGGAAGGAAAAGATTATGTAATGCAAGACGGCGACGTGGTGCATTTTAGATTTAATGTCTAAATAAAAAATTATTAATTAAGGAGAAACTTATGATTGAAAACGGAATTGAAAAATTTCACTTAAATAACTGCCCGGAATGCGGCGGAGCTCATGTGGTAAAAATTGATGTTTATCGTGATATTCTTCCTAATGACATTAACAAGGATATTCGTGTACCATTGATGAAACAAGTTGATGTACATGTTATTTGCCCGAAAACAGAGAAGTCTTTTCAGACTAATATTATGTATCAGGAAGATGTTTATTCAAAAGTAGTAAAATTGTGTCGTTGCTATGAGTAAAAATTAACAGCAATAAGAAGAGTTGCACTTCAGCAGCTCTTTTTTTGTAAGGAAAGCAAAAATGATAAATTACAAGAAAATTATATGTATGTTTATTGCGTTATGGCTGACATTTATATTGGCTGCTGAAGAGCCGGTAAAAATGGTTAAAATACCGGGAAAAGATTACGAAATGTCAGCTACGGAAATAACTCAAAAAATTTATGAATCTGTCATGGGTGAAAATCCCAGTAAATTTAAAGGAGAAAACCTTCCCGTAGAAACAGTAAGTTGGTATGATGCGATATATTTTTGCAACAAACTAAGCGTAAAATACGGTTACACGCCTGTATATTCAGTGGACGGAACTAAAGATGTAACAAAATGGAAATACACACCGCACCATAAAAATATAATAAACGGAAAAATTACTCAAAATATCTCTGCCGACGGATTCAGATTACCTACAATGGACGAATGGGAATATGCTGCTAACGGCGGACATGACTACAAATACGCCGGCAGTGACAATATAGACGAAGTCGCTTGGTATAGCGGGAACAGCCATAACACCTCACATCCTGTAGCACAGAAAAAAGCTAACGGTTACGGATTGTACGATATGACCGGCAATGTGTGGGAATGGTGTTGGAATTCTTATTATAATGACGACGATAATTATCTGCGTGGCGGTAGTTGGGATGTGACAGTGTACCTTTGCCATGTATACCTTAGAAAATCAAGCTATGCTTATTCCTGCGACTACGACTTCGGTATTCGTGTGGTACGTACGGCTACTCCTCGGTTATTGAACTTGGTAAAATGAACTGTCGATAAAATGTTATGCTGAATTTATTTTCAGAGCCTTAAATAGAAAAAAGTTGTTTAAATATTAAATAACTAAGTTCGCATTCTAGATTAAAATCAAAATTTATCATCTATAAGGAGTGGATTTTTCCGCTCCTTTTTGTTTGCTCTTGTTAAATACCGAAATGGAATTAACGGTGAGTTTGCTATGCAAACGAACAATGATGAGTTCGTAGAACGAATGAAATGTTTTCGCAAGAAAACATCAGGTGAAACGGAGTATTTAACGATAGTTAAATACCGAGCATAAGTTTGGCGAAAAAAGTTGAAGTTCCCTCGTAAAACGCCATTTAAACGACATTTCAGACCGTACAGTTCGACTACGCTCACTGACCGAAAAATGAAAAAATGAATACAAAATAAGAGCATGAACTACCAAAAGTCAGAAGCGTTCTTTTCTTTTAGGGGTATAAGGGGAACTTTTCTTTTTATCGCAAAAAAGAAAAGCTCCCCTTAAAACTCCGTTGTTTTCTGAACAACAAAAACGCTTCAATGCCGGCTCTGCCGGCAAAAAAAGCCCCAAACCTTGCAAAGGTTTAAAAAAACTTTGAACCAAAGTTGCATTTCAAGGCGGACTCGTCCGCAGAACCGATTAAAACCCAAAATGGTTTTAAAAAAGCTTTGAACAAAGCTTTATCCCCGTGCCGGCTTGCCCGGCAGAACCGCCCCCCGCCCCAAAATAAAAAAACGGAAAGCCCGAAGACTTTCCGCTGTTAGGAAATAGTATACCTAAAAAGCATTATACGTTGTTGTACCATTATAAGATATATCCTCTGATTTATTATGAGCCGTATCAAAATTAGGTGATGCCCCAGCTGGCATTCGGGCAACTTTAAATCCTGTACATCCTGACGGTAACACAAAAGTTGCTGACGTCGAAGATTTCTTAGTCACATTTACCCATTTACCGCTAACACTACCGCCCCATACCCAAACATAAAGAACTGCACTGTCGTTCCATACCCAATCAGGAACTGTCAAAGTAATAGTTACACCGCTACCGGTATTTCCGCTGTCACCTGACGAACCACCGCCGTCTACTTCTGGTGCATTAATATAATCACAACTACCCGGTTTGGTTACTTCATTTTCACTTCCAATCCATCTATTATCAGTTTTATCATCATGGTATGCATTAGGATCATATTCTTTCCATTGGAATGACTTCAAAATATGCCAAGTTACCCAACAAGAACTTCCGCCTTGAGCCGTAGATAAAATGTCATACCAACTTGCTGGAAACTCTGTAGTAGCCGATACTCCTCCGGTACTGTCGGAACCTCGTACATAATGAGAACTTCCAAGTTTGATTACAGTTTTATATGCCAATTCTTTGTATACTTCTCCGCCGGTCAAACCGTCTTTGGTAGTTTTTGCCCATAGTTTAAAAATTGCACCGTCTTGGTCATTAGTGACTTTTAATGTTTCCTCTGATGAATAAGAAGCAAAACTTGTCGGATTTTTTACTTTATCTACTGAATTGCTGTCACTATTTACCGGATTGTTACTTTGTGCAAAATACAATTCAGCATCATGCATTTCACTGCTGACTTTTACACCTGTAGTATACGGCTGATTACCAGGTCCTTGTCCTGATTTTTTATTGATACGTATCACCGGCGTAGCTGTAGGTCCGGTTTCAAATTGAACATTACTTCCGGATTCTTCAGCACATTCGTTTCCGACCATATCCATGAATGTACCTTCGGTAAATGTCACTTTGTAGATGATACCTTTTTGTAACTTAGACGGAAGTTGTATCGTTACGACAGAAGTTGCATTAGTTGATGAATTTTTACCTATCGTTACAAGTCCGCTGTTTACGTCAATCGTAGTTACATTATATTCTTTATCAGCAAAGTAATTATAAACTGCCTTTTGTGTTGAATCAGTAATACCACTTGCACTTGCATAAGCACCGTGGTCAATATCGTATTTCAACACATATTTCGCATTTGTATCCGGTTCTGTACCGTTGTTATTCACCGTACCGATACATCGCTGAATATACCAATTGCTGATTTTAGCCTTGTGTGTGTTGTAGTCGTCTACTTCCATCACGGCAGGGTAACTTTTGTAAACACGTTCAATTTTGATACTTCCGCTTCCCTTGCTGACACCTTCGTTAAAATTCAAAACTATATTCGAATCTGTCGCAGTGTCTTGAAGTATAGTATTCAAAGTTCCGGTCTTTGTACTGCCTGAATGAGCCGTCATAGAAAAACCGTTTATTACCGGAGCGGTTGTATCTATTTTGATATCCTTACCGGCAAAGTTCGCAAAATCATCATTTAAAATTGTTATGTTATTACCGGCAATATCGGTTATACTTCCACTTACACTCTCTGCCTCAAGTCTAATAGTATCATGTCCGCTCAATGCAGTATATGTAGCTGTCGCAGTATTGCTGTCTGTTATATTATCGAATGTTACCATTGCCTCGGTATTCAAAGTAACCGTTATGTTTCCGGTTACATTTTCAGTAAATTCTGCAGTAATAGTAAATTTATCGCCGTTTTTGTACGATCCGCTGCCGGCTGTAGTACTGATACTCTTGATTGCCGGCGGTGCAGTATCTACTATTATTTCTATCGCATCTGCCCACAGTGACTTATTTCCTGCAATATCTACCTGATATGCAGTAATAGGATGTCGTCCCTCTGTCGTAGGTGTAGAGAAAGATTGTCCCTGTTGAGAATTTGCACCTCCGTCAACGGAATAATAGAATGTAGCACCGGCTTCACCTTTCAAAGTTACTTCTTTTGCAGCATTATAAATTTTGCCGACAGAGATTCCGCCCAATGTCGGAGCTACACATACAGTATCAATCTCGATATTTCTGCTGTCATGTTTCAAAGTCGTTGCGTCAGCTAATCCGGCACTCAAAGTATTTCCTGCAATATCTTGGATATTATTCGGATAAATATTTGCCGTAATACCCAAATCAGTCTTATCATCACCGCCGGCTACAGTATAAGTATAGTAAAGTGTCTTTTTGTCGTCACTTGTTCCTGTATAAACAGCCTTTTTATTATTATTTAGTGTTACATTCGAGTCTCCGCTGATTGTTACGGCTTCATCAAACGCTACAGCAATTTCTACACTGTCGCCTGCATTTAGGTAATTCTTTGAATCTATTACCGGTGTTCCTCCGAGACTCTTGACTGTATATCCTGTTAATTTCGGAGCTGCTGTATCGATACTGATTACATTACTTGTTTTCGGAAGGTTAGTCGCCGTGATAGTTCCGTTTACCACTCCTGCACTAACAGAGCCGTCTACACCCACAAATGAAGTAACTAAAGCACCTGTAGCACTGTCAATAATAGTACCGGCAAAGTTTTTTACATAAAGAGCAGTTACATCATCCCCGTCTTCTGTAGTGTAATTTACTGTATAAACACTCTTACCGTCCGGTTTAAATGTAATCGGTTTATTATTACTCAATGTTAATGTAACATTACTGTTACTTTTGATTGCCTTGTGAAATTCCAATGTCAACGGAATCAATACTCCGGCTTTGTATACACCGCTCGGTTTTGTAGTAGTGATAGATTTCAATCCTGTAGGACGCAAATCTACTACTACTGTTTTCATTTGAGATAAACTCGATACGTTTCCGGCAATATCTGTTTGTTTTGCCAATACATTAAAAGTATTAAGATTGTTATTACCTTCTTTCGGCAAAGTTATTGCACCTGTATATGTCTCGTAACTACCGCCGGCATCCAATGAAAACTCTATCATTGCATTTCCTTCTGTTCCGCCGATTGTCATTCCCACAGATTGTGTAAATGAAGACGCATTCGAATTTCCGGCTATAGATACAGTTGGTGTAGCAGGCTCTGTAGTATCAATCACGATATTTTTGCTGTTATATTTCAATATCGTTTCACTTAATCCGGCATTCAATGTATTACCGGCATCATCCTGAATATTTGTCGGATAAACATTCTGCAAAATACTCAAAGGACTTGCTGTTCCTGCGACAACTTTGTATTCATAAATCAATGTTTTATCATCATCATCAACATTTGGTAAATACACAGCATTTTCACCACTGTTCAACGACAACACAGACGTTCCTACGACACCCACCTTTTCGCTGAAAGTTACTTTTACTTTCACCGTATCACCGGCATTCAAATAATAGTTACCATCAGTGTCAATGTGCATTTCGTCACTGACACTTTCTACTGAATAACTACTTATTGTAGGGGCATTCGTATCAATAAGGATTTCATTTCCGCTAAAGTTATCAACCAAATTTGCAAAAGAAGCAGAAATCTTATTATCTACAGTTGTATTGCTTTCATCCGTAAACGTTCCGCTTATTCCCTTTTCTTTATTAACTTTCAAGTATCCATTTTTTGTATCCTCTCCGGAAGCGATTGTATAAACAGTCTGATGACTGATTGCCAAAGTATTGGTATTTGCAAATTCTAATACTTTGCCATTGTTTAAAGTTAGCTTCAATCCGCTGAACTTAACTTTCTTTGTAAAAAGCAACGTAACAGGTATCTCATCGCCGGCTTTGTACACACCGTTTACCTTTGTAGTAGTAATTTTTGAGATTCCCATTTCTTGCAAATCTACGGTAACTGTTATTTTATCAGAAGGTTTAGACATATTTCCGGCTTTGTCTGTTTGTTTTGCCATTATATAGAAAGTCTTTTTACTTCCCGTATCTCCTAAAACTTTTGATATTCCGACGAAATAATCAGCTCCGCCGTTGATTGAATATTCAATCTTTTCACCATTACCTTCTCCGCTGATTTCCATTGTTAATTGTTCGGAAACGTTGCCAATGTTTGTAGCTACCTTATATCCCCCAGCATCTTTAAATGTCACGGAAGGAGCATCCGGAGTTATCGTATCAATCACGATTGTCTTTTCGTTATGTTTCAAAGTCGTCGATTCTGCCGGTTTGGTTTCAAATTTATTTCCTGCAATATCCTGAACATTGTTTGGAATAACCTTTTCGGCAATACACAAACTTGCACTGTTTTCACCGCTGGCTACGGTATAAGTATAGTAAAGCGTTCTTCTGTCACTGCTTGTACCCACGTATGAAGCTGATTTTCCATGACTTAGTTCAATCTTTGAATCACCGCTGATCATTACCGGTTCTTCAAAAACTGCCGCAATTTTTACAGTATCACCTGCATTCAAATAATAGTTACCATCAGTGTCAATGTGCATTTCGTCACTGATACTTTCTATTTGGTATCCGTCAAACTTAGGAGCTGTTTTATCAATTTGAATATTTTTTGTTTTAAAATCATCTGAAAATCCTTCCCCCATAACAAGCTTGCAATCATCGCCTTCCACTGCAACTTTGTTACCGGCTGTATCGGTGAAGATTCCTCCGGTGATTTCTTTTATCTGCAATTTTTTAACATAACCGATAGGACTGACATCATTAATATCGCTGTCGCCGGTTCCTACGGAGTAAGTTCCTTTGTGCATTGCGGAATATGCATTACTCGACACAACAAATGTAACATAGCCATTGTTATTAAAAGTCAATTTAATATCGCCGTTACCGCTTTTTACCGCATTTACTTTTTTACTGAATGTCAAAGTTACGGGTATTTCCGTACCTGCTTTATATAATCCGTTAATCGCAGTAGTAGTAATGCTTGAAAGTAACGGCACACCTTTGTCAACCTTAAAAGTCGCAGATGATACATCTGATATATTGCCTGCATAGTCTACAAGCTGAGCTTTTACAGTCCAGTCATGCTCTGCATTATCTGTATTTGTAGTATAACAGTTCATATAATCCCAATTCTGCACCGTCCTTCCGGGAATAGAAGCATACATTTTTACTTTTGATGTGACTTCTCCGTCTGCCGGTTTTGGAGTAATTGTAATATTTTCTATATAACCTGTAGCTTTTCCGGTATACACATATCCCATTGCTCGTTGATTATTATCAGGGTTAAAGCCGTCTACATCTCCGTCCTTATCTGTGAAAATAAATGTCGGAGCATCCGGCTTTGTTGTATCGATAATAATCGAAATCTCTTCTGTACCATTAGAAATTGCTTTTTTTAATGCAACCTCTTCTCCGATTGTATTTTTTCCCTCTTCTGTACTGCCGACAACTTTGTTTCCGGCTTCATCCGTCACTTTACCTACAAAAGCATCGCAATGTAAATTTTTGTCGGCTGTATCATCTCCTGCCGCTACGGTATAAACAAAATACAAAATACTAGAACCTGCACCGGTTTTGTATTGTGCTCGTACCGGTTTACCATCCTTAGTCATATTCAATTCCAAATACGGTTGTTCATCTCCCAATACAACAGTCTCATTAAATCTTGCTTCTAATGTGACTGTCTTACCTGCATTTAGATAATAATTTTTACCATTCTTTTCATAAGGCTCAATACTCACATCTGAAACGTAAACACCATCAAATATAGGAGCCTTAGTATCAATTTTTATTTTTAGTTCAGCCAAACTGCCGGATTCGGTATCTTTCGGAAATTTTTTAAAATCCATTTCATTACCAGCATTATCTTTTACTGTTTCAGTATCACTAAATGCATAGAACGGAACATAAATATCCAGAAACTGATTTTCAGTATTATCCCCTTCTTTTACCGTATACAAAAATTCCAACGTATCAGAATTTTTAACTTCTTTTTCCGCTGCTACAAAAAGGTCGGTATTAGTTGCATCATTCCCGCGACTGTTCAATAATATTCTGGCTCGTCCGTTGATAATCTCATTAAATTGAGCTGTGATTCTTATTTCTTTATCGACAGTATAAGCCCCCTGACCCACATCTGCACTAATCTTATTTACAACAGGTTTTTCTGTATCAATAAAAACTCCGCGAGATGAAAGTGACCCGGCTTTCCCCGGTTCTGATAATTTCAACACCGCAGGTACTGACGACACTCCTTCCCCCAATGCTTTTCCGAATATCTTTGTTTCGTCATCCATTTTTAGACTGCTTTCTGATAAATAATCCAACGGTTCAGCCTTATCACCGGATTGTACCGTATATTTAAATTTTAATATTTTCTCTTCTTCAAATCCGTCATATACAGCCTTTGGTATTGTTGTTACATCACTTATTGACTTTCCTTTACAATTTAATTCTAAATAGATAGATTCCTTATTACCTTTTATTTCTATTTCACGGTTCATTGTCACTGAAAAATGCAATACTTTATTCTCCGAATAATATCCGCCGGGTTCATCTATACTAACAGAAACGACTTGAGGACTGTTGTCATCTACTTTTACATAAACACTCGACTGGCTGATATTGCCGAAACTGTCTGAAGCTTTTACTATGATTCGCTGGTAACTTCCGCCGAGCTCGGTCAATTTGTCCGATGTCACACTCCATGTTCCGTCCGGAGCTAAACACTTATTCTGCAATAAATCATACACTCCCGGATTTCCGTTCGAATCGGTATATTCGATTGTCAAAGAAGTAATTCCTGATTGTGCGTCACTACATTTTCCTTCTATTGTAAAATGCTCCCCACCGACATTGCGGACATTGTCATTGTCTTTAGGTGAATCAATACTCAAAACAGGTTCATTGAATTCTTTCGGAATGGTAAATGTTCCTACTGCATAATTTCCTGATTTGCTTATAGTGCAATAGTACATTTTTTTGTAATTAAAAACCTTGTTTCCATTTTCATCGATAAAATCATTTACCGGCAATTCACATGACCAATCCAATTTGACTGTATTATTTTCTGCAATATTTTCAAAATCTTTTAAATCTACAATCCAGTATTTTATACCGTTTTGATAACCGTTTTCCGCTATATCCCATTTAGCCACTTTCAACTCTGTAGCTTTTTCTTCAGATGCATTCGGATCCCACGCCAGAAGCACTTTTTCTATTCCGGCAGCGTCACGAGTAGTTGCTTCGACTATAAACGCCGGATTTTGGTCAGTAATATACGCCGTAGTCGGATATTCTTCAAAAGCTTTGACTTCTGTAGTAGGAGCACTTTCGTCAATTACCTGAAACCCGATAGAATGCTCATCATCCCAACCGGAAGTTTCAGTCCACAAGTCGCTGCCGTTACCGTAAGACGTAACTCCAGAAGAATCTTTGAGTCGATAATACAAACGATATCTACCCTGATTAGTCGGAGCTACCAAGTCCCACATTGTACAACCGGTTTCCCCGAAAGACGCTTTTGTAACAGTTTCGTGTTTAACCATTTCATCGTAATCTGTATTTACAATGTAGAATTCCATCATTTCCAAGCTGTCATCATCATAAGCAGTACCGGAAATCTGAGCTCCCGCACGAAGTTTGTTTTTTTCCTGCTGCATTTCAAGATTATCTGCTGTTTCCAATGAAGAAACTTCTATCCACGGGCGGTCTGCTTCCTGATACAAACAAATAAAACCAAGTTGTGAATCGGAAGAGGCTGTTTTATTGCCGGCTTTATCCGTAACTGCCACCGCCATTCTTAGATAGTGTTTTTCTGTCGGAGAAAGCTCTGAAAGTTTATTTATATATATTTCATTTTCTATAGGCTCTTGCTCAGAATCTACTGTCACAGTCCAATTGTACAAAGAACCTTCCACCATCAATTCGCCGGCTTTTCTTCCTAAGTACTTAGAATCAAATGTCAATGAGTAAACACATTCGTTTTCTTTGAAAAGTTGTAACGTGATTTCTTTCAACGGATAATTATCTTTTATCTGTCCTTGTATCGAAAAAGTTTTGTTTTTAAAATATTCAATGTAAGCATATTGACGATAATCCAATCCCTCAAGTGTTTCTTGAGGTTTCAAGTTAGGCTTTTGGATTTTTATTTCGCTTTCTTCATTATCTACTGTCAAAACAATAGTTTTTGATGAATTTTCAGATTGATTGCCGGCTTTGTCGTAAGCTGTAACAGTGATTGTATATTCACCGGTTTTCAAATCTTTAAATTCATAACTCCATTGCGTTCCGGCAACAACGGCAGTAGGCGGATTTTCTTTATCCGAAACTCTTTCACCGTTACAAAATACGCTCAATTCTACTTTTGTGACTTTTATATTATCAGACACCGTTCCGGCTACAAAAAAGCTTCCTCTTTGGTATGCCAGATTGTCAGGTGTTGTAATATTTATTTCCGGTGCGGAAATATCGGGAGCAGTACCTCCTCCTACAAACATATTTGATGTATCACAAGACCAGATACTGAATATCAAAAATAAAATATATAATTGTTTCATTATTATCATTTCCTGCCCCCTTTACTTAGTAGTTTCCGCCGTCACGGTCATGATAATTGGTTTCTAGTTTATTCGAATCCTCTCCGCTATTGCCGGCAAGGACTTTTATCGCATCATTCTCTTGCCATTTCCAAAGTAATTTACTACCGGATTTTTTACACTGCAATCCATGGAAATAAATCTTTTCCGGTACAGCCCAAGTTATTGCCTTACTATCCTTTGCCAACAACATTCCGTATTTAGCCAATTCTTTTTCCACATCATCGCTGTCTGCCAATGTTAATGACCAAGTAGTCGGCACACTCTTTTCGTCCCATGTCACAGGGAATCCGCTTATAGTATTACTTCCGCTTCTTACATCTCCACCTCGGAATACCATAAAATGAGTAGAATCTGCACTATGTGACGTTTTGATAACTGTTTTGAATGCTTTTTCGAGGGAAAAGTCACTGGTTACACCGGATTTAGTCGCCAGTGCCGTAATCCAATATTTGTCTGCATTGTCACTACTACCAATAGTCACTCCGTAATATGTAGTTCCACGCCATTTTACAGAACCGTTTTTGTATGTCTCATAATTCTGCTTTTTACCTTCAAACGATGAACTTGTATCATAATATTGACTGGAACTTACATAATATTCTATAGTCGCACCTTGTGTTATCGTGTGAATTTTTGCGGTTGTAGTCACTGCCGTACTTCCGCGTCCGGAAATTTTGTTTACACGTATTACCGGCGGTTGCGGTTTATCACCAGTAGAGAGAGTTTTAGCAGCTATACTTCCGGATGTCAGTCCGACAATATCTTTCACTATTCCGGTATCAGTAGTCACAGTATATGTTTCGCCTGTCATCAAATTTTCTTTCGGTACAGTGACAGTCACTACATTTCCGGAAACAGCAACCGCAGAGCTTTCCATTACGATTTCTTGCTTGTAGTAGCCCATACCTTCAAAAAGGTCTACCAAGTTCTCTACTGTCGGATCATATTGATATTTCAAAACATATTTAGCTGATAAGTCTGCTTCTTCTTTATCACTCGGATCAACACCGTTGATAGTTTTTTCGTAATAAGCTCCAATTCCGCTTTTCAATGTGTAGTACTCGTTGTACTGTGCCGGTGTCAGCACTATCGGAGCAGCATAAGCCTCACGTGTCAGTGTTATTTTCTTTCCGGCTACAATCGATACATTTTCATTGAACGTATAAGTCAATGTAGCACTTCCGGTTGATGAATTATAATTTGACTCAAAGTTGGAAATGCTCGGAGCAATCGTGTCAATATTTACCTTGTAAGACGACAAATTCATATCGTCTGTATTCGACCACAAATCTGTCATTTGCTGAGTAGTCAAATCATCTTTTACACTTCCGGTAATTCCGGTAATTTTCAAAGGTGATTTTGTTTCTCCGGCAGCACTTCCCACTGTATAAGTGACAGTATATACAAATCCGTCGTTAGACCAATTTCCGCCGGAAATAGTTTTGTTGTTATTCAAAGCGATGCTGATATTACCGCTTGTACTGCGAGAGAACTCAAGAGTAATATCTATCACGGCACCTGTAGTACAAGTTTCGTTACTCTTAGATGATTTTACAGCCAGCAATCTCGTTTTATTTGTATCTACGGTAAATTCTAACGTATCAGACACCGGACTGCTGTTGCCTGCAATATCTGTCTGGTAAACAGAAATTGTAAATGATTGTTTACCACCTTGTATTACTGTCAAGCTATCCCTAACATTCTCAGGTAATTCTGAGAATGTCAATTTTCCGTCACTTACAGAATCCGGTATTGTCGCATTCCTACCGTTTATGCTTATCGTATAATCAAATATTCCGCTGCCGCCTGTTTCACCGAATCCGCTTATTACAAGATTTTCACAGCTTGTCACCGTACCGCCGTTTGTTATTCCGCCGATTGTCAATTTTTTCGGAGCCGCAGTGTCGATTCCGCATGGGAAATCATGACTCGGCAACGATGAAGACAAATCATTTTTTGCGATATCTTGGATAGTTCCGCTTACTCCGGTAACTTTCAAGCTTTTACTTGTTCCGGTAGAATTGCCGGCAGCTACGTTATAAACAAATACGATATTTTTAGAACCGCTTCCGCTTAGGTATGTAGCCACTCCGCCACTGGAAAGTGACAATGTCGCACCGTCTGCAACATTTACGATTTCACTACATGCCATCGTAATCTGAATCATCTTGCCGGCATTATACCAGCCGTCTGCTGCCGCAGAGGTAAAACCTGTTACAGTCGGCACTTCGGTATCGATATTTATTGTACGTGTATCGACAATTGTCGTTTCTGTAGGAAGATTGCTTGAGAATGTCAATGTCTTAGGACGACTGTCTTCAACCTTTCCCGTAATTGATTTTACATCCAAGGAGTTTCCTTTATCCCCTATGGATACAGTATATTCCGCAGTCAAAGTAGTACTGTATTCATCATTTGTAAGAATAGTTAATTCCTTATTGTTATTTAATATCACAGTAATTTCTTCTGTAACTTTTATCGCTTTGTTGAAAGTAAGAGTCACCGGAATAACAGTACCGGCTTTGTATGTACCGGAATCTGTTGCTGTGCTGATACTTTGAAGTTCAATATTTTCACCGTCTATGGAGAAATTTGCACTTTTTGATGATACATTGCCGGCTTTGTCTGTCATTTTCACACTTACGGCAAACGTTGTCTTTACTCCGCCGTTAGCGATACATTCTATCATAGCTGTTCCGTTTGAAATCGAAAGAGATTCTTCTTTTTTACCGTTTACAATACACTCAATCGAAGCTACCTGGCTGCCGTCGTCTGTCAAACCGCTGATTGTAAGAGTTTGATTACCCAAATAAGACTTACCGTCAGGATCGTTACCTTCTTCATTAACAATAGTAATATTATTAATCGCAGTATCGATTCCGATTTCTTTATCTTTGAAGTTATTATCACTCGGCAAGATTGGATTCCATTGATTTCCCGCCATATCAGTAATTTCACCGCTTTGAAGATTAGAAACTTTCAAGTCTTTATTTGTTCCGGTAGTGTCACCTTCCTCTACCTTTTTTTCATTAAAATTTACTTCATAAGAAAAATTCATTACTTGACCTTTTCCGCTCTGATATCTCGCCGTACCGCCGCTGCTCATTTTTAACTCTGTACCATCAGCAACTTTTACGTCTTCATTAAATGTCAATGTCACAATTATTACATCGCCGGTCTTATACCAGCCGCTTTCTGCCGTTGTAGTAATAGAAACAAGTTCCGGCGGTGTAGTATCGATAGTAATCTGTTTTGTAGCCGCCAAGTTTGTAGCAGTAGACAAAACATCGGCATTTAAAGTCAGTGGACCACCTAATCTATCTACTACCGTTCCGGTTAAAGCAGAAACATTCAAAACTTCCGTTGTAATATCACCTTTTTTTACTGTATAGGTATCGGTACCGGTAACGGTAACGGTTTTACTGAAAGTTTCTGTATTCGATATCGGCACTGTAACCGGAGTACCATTTGAATCTGTAGCATTCAAAGTCACAGTAATCGGAGCAGATACTTTTACTTCTTTATTGAAAGTAAGAGTAATAGGGATTTCATCTCCTACAGTACAAGTACCACTTAATTGAGTAGTACTGATACTTTCAAGCATCGGAGCAGAATTATCTATAGTAAACTCAATACTTTTTTCCGGCGAAACATTGCCGGCACGGTCACGCTGTACCGCTACTATTCTATAATCCAAAACTTCTCCGTTATCCGGTTTACATTCATAACCGTCAAAAGAACTTTGCCAATTACATATAACTTCACCGTTATTGGTAACATAAAAAACCGCATTTGGTTCACTATTATCAGCACCGTTTTCTTGTTTACCGGGAATTTCTACAGTCACATAGGCTTCTCCGTTATAACCGGAATAAGCTTCGCCATCTGTAACAGCACCTTTTACAGAATGTACTGCATTCAGTTCCAACGCTGCCGGAGGATCTGTATCGATTCCGATTTCTCTACCTTTGAAATTATCTTCCGGGATTGTTGCATCCAAACTATTTCCGTCTACGCTTACCCCGGCTAAATCGGTAATTTTTACCTCAATTGAATCTACTTTTAAATACTTAGCATCTTTAGATGAGTCCCCGGTATTCTGACCGGCTTCGACTGTATAGCTAAATAGCCAGTTTGCAGTACCGCTTCCACTTGAGTATGAAGCCTCACCGCCTCCGGCAAGTTTCAATTTTGGATTATCTCCGCTAAATTCTACCGATTCGCTAAATTCCACATCAATCATGATTACTTCACCGACAGTATACCAACCCTTAGTTTTTTCTGTTGAGATTTTGGTTATTTTAGGAGGGGTACAGTCTATTTTTATCTCTTGGAATGTGTCCATATTTTCAAAATTTGACTCTTTTAAAATTTTATTCAAATCTTCAAAAGTCAATTCATTATTCAATAAGTCCTTTACGGTTCCGGCAATCACTTCTTTAATTTTCAAATTATCTGCCCAATCATCTCCTGAAGCTACCGTATAAACACCTGAAAAATAATGCTCGCCGTTACCGTGTACATTATCTGTCTTTTCAGACAATTCCACTTCTTTTCCGTTATTAAGCATTACTTTTAGATTAGTAGCTTTCATTTCTTTATTGAATACCAACGCAACATTTATCTCTTCATCGATTGTGTATGTTCCGGTAACAGAAGTTTCCAATTTCTTCTTTTTACCATCTGTCTCATCCTCTACAACTTTTGACGGCGAAGCTTTTAATAATTTTGGTTTACCTGTATCAATTATGAAATCAACTTCCTCACTCTTACCGGATATATTTCCGGCTTTGTCTTTCAATTCTAAAATTACAGTATATTCTTGATAAAATCCGTTCGGTTCTCCGGCACCGAATATTCGACTGATTATTCCGTTTTTGAAGTCAGACTCTAGCGGACTAAAGTTTTCCAAACTTCCGTTCTCTGTCCACGCACAAGAATACACATCACTTTCAATGGCTGATTTAGTTTTCACTTCTACACCGACAGTTCCGTCAACGTTTAATGCTGTATAAATAGAAATTTCTTCTGAATTATTTGCAGGAGCCTTATCTTTCAATTCTATTACCGGTGTAGCAGGTGCTTTTGTATCTATAACTAATTTCTTTTCTTTTTCATTTTCATTAGCATTTTTAATCACGCCGTCAGTTTCAGAGAATCCCTTTAACTCATTTTCTGCATAATCGATAATTTTACCGTTTATTCCATCAACTTTAAGATTTCCGTCTGTATTATCACCGACACCGACAGTATAAGAGAAACACAATTTTTCACTTCCGCTGCCGGATGAATATGTTGCTATAGAACCACTGCTTAATGCTAATGTTACTTCACCTGATATTTTTACCGGTTCACTGAACACAACAGTAAGGTTTATGAGTTTTCCGGCGTTACAATAAAAAGTCTCAGCAGCTGCATCATACCCACCGCCTAAGTTCAATTCAACATCTGTATAATTTGACTCGATTCGTTTTATATCTGCAGGAGTCGTATCAATTACAAGTTTATTACTCCATTTATCTTTTTCAGGATCGCAGTTTTCAAAATCAAACTTATTTCCTTTACCGTCTTCACCGTAATCAGCCGAATCGGTAATCTCTACTTCCGGGTCTACATCCCAGCCTGTCCATGCCAATTCAGCGACATTATCACCGTCTGCTACCGTATATAAAAACATTGCTTTATTATCTGCCGTTCCTTTACGTCCCGAATCATATTCAGCATAGCGAGTTTCTTTCCCCTCTACATTCAATTTCATTCGTAACTTTTTCCCTTCCGGAACATTGATTGTCACATTTTCAGAGAAAATCACCTGTATATCAATCTCGTCACCGGCATTATACGAACCGTTCGGATTCAAAGTCTTTACAGCGGAAATTTTCGGTGGTACAGTATCTATTCTTATCGTCGCATTTGTCATCAACGACCCGCTTCCTTCATCTAGGAAAGAGTCAAGACGCAACTCTAAATTCTGACTGTCTACAATAGTTGCATTGTTTAGATTCAATGCAGTACAGTTCAATAAGTCACAGTCATCACCGGCTTTTACCGTATAATCAAAATTCAAATAGTTTCCGTCTTTGCCGGCAAAAATCGCAGTCGCATCGTTATTTAAAGTCAATGTAGGCTTTCCGGTTACATTAACTTCCTTATTTATCTCTACACGAATTCTTACCACATCGCCGGGTTTGTATGTGGCAACATTTTTTGTAGCAATTACATTTTTAATAAACGGATCATCTTTTTCTACATAAAATTGTAATTTTTCGATTGTTACATTGCCGTATTTATCTTTTGCGGTAAATGTCAACATACATGAACCACTGGCAAATTCTTCGTCTGTACCGAATTCGGTTGATGAAAAAGAAGGAATATCAATTTTATTTCCTGTCTTTTTCAACGTTTTTGCAAATCTTGCAAGTGACAACTCATTTCCTACTGCTTTACCGTTTTGTGTACAAGAAATTGTAAAATCCTCTATCCCGGTAAAATCATCAACTGACACACCTATATTAAACGGAACAGTCAAGGTGCTTCCCTGCAACGGTTCCGATACAATAATTTCCGGTTTATCTTCTTCTTTCAGTAATAATTTAGATGATACGGTTGTTTTTCCGCTGGCATTTTCTGCATATATATAAAAGCGTTTTGTTGCGAATTCATCATCAAAGTCATTAAAAACGTTAAACGCCTGATTTGCTTGTACTTCAGCCATTGCTTTGTCGCCGGCTTTGTATTCATACAAGTTGTAAAATTTTATTCCCGCAACATTAGCTGATAAATCCCATGCATCAATATTTCCCGTTTTTGGATTTATTGCATCCAATTTTAAGATTTCATCAGAATTGGCATTATTCAAAACTCTTGCAAGATAAACTTTACGTACCTGTGAAGCGTCGGTTACTTTTACCGCAACTCTGAAATCTCCGTTGTTATCTACCACATCTGAATAAACATCAAAATCCACACTCTTTGCAGATTCTTCTTTGCCTTTTTTTCCTTTTTTAGCCATGATCTCAACTGACGGTGCAGTCAAATCTACAATGGTAAGTTTCTTTTCTCGATATTCTTCACTGTGCAGATAATCACCGGCTTCGTTCACAATATAACTGCTTGATCGTCCGTTAATATCGATTACTTCTATTTTCAATAAATATTCTCCGCCTGTTGTCGGAGTACATTTATCTGTTTTCCATGTATAAATATTTGCCCCGTCGACGTCTTCTTCATACAAATCTTCTTTTGCATCTATAAGCTCGCCGGAACCGTTACAAAGTGAAAGTTTTACAGACTTAATTCCGTCGTCATCATAAGATGTTCCGCTTAACGGTGTACCTACAGGGATTTTTTGTCCGTATCCGGGGAAAATTGTATAAGGAAAATCTGTTTTCGGTAATACGCAAAAAAAGCCTTTTTCATCAGATTCAATATTACCGGCAGAATCTTTTACTCTTATGCTTACTTTGTAGTAATGCGGAGTTTTTATATCATTTTCATTTTCAGCGTTTTCCTTGAAATGAATTGTCCAATTCCACAAAGACGCCGGCTTTTTGGATGTATCCACATCAAGTAAATACTTTTCAATATTACTTTCTACATTAAACTCTTGTGAAGCTCCGAAGCTTACGGTCAAAGACTTTCCGGTTTCGTTTTTTTGTTCATTGTATTCAGTTAGAGTAAGAGTTACATTCGCCGGACTGTACTGATCGTCGATATTTCCCTGAATATAAAAATTTCCGTTACGGAAATATTCGTTATTATCAAAATTATAAGTGTCTGCTCCGGCTGTTTCACCGCGGCTGTCATCTCCTACATAAAAATCCATTGAAGTTTTTAGCAATGGATACGTAATTTCCGTTACTGAAGGTTCATTATCTACAACCAACGTTCTGCTGTCATAAGAGTCACTGGATGTGTATCCGCCGGCATCATGTGCAAATACGGTAAATTTATACTGACCGTCGGGAAGTCGGAAATCTTTTCCGGCAACACCGTCTTGTACTTGTTTCTTTATGTCTGCTAAAGGATCAAGCTGTATCGAGTAGCTCCACGGAGAAACAGGATTCTTTATTTCCCAAATAAACAAAACTTCGCCTTCATGTTCCGCTCGCAAGGATACAGAAGTTACCTTTTGATTGTCACTGCAAGTTCCGTATAAATACAACAACTTTCCACTGACATATTGGAAATTTTCATGAGATGATATTTTCAACGACGGAGCTACGGTATCCACGGAAGGCCCTACTCCTACGAAAGGATTTAGTTGGCAACCTATAATCGATAAGATTAATATAAAAAAACAAAATAAACGCTTCATTTTCACCTCCGGAAAGTAAAATCTGTTTTACCGAAATATTTATATTCAATTATTTATAGTTTTATTTCATATCAAGACCATTCTTATAACTTTCGTAATTTAATTTATAAAGAATTAGCAAATATGAAATTTTTTTACTTAATTCCAATAAAGAATATCATGTTTCTTTTTTTATTTTGTTTTTTTAAATTATTTAACTTTTTATTTTTTTTAATGCAATTTTCCTTTTCACTATCGAATACACGGGTTGTACAATATAAAAACTCAGAAAAAGTCCCAAAAACATAATAAATCCCATATATAAAGGAACATTTTCAATTTTTATCGGTGGTACTTTCTCTAATATTCTTACAATATCCAAGAATTTCCCTGACACCCACTCAATAATTACACAGCAAATAGTTGCATTCGGAAATATAACAGCAAGCAATATACAGACCAACAATACTATAAATACATACGAAAAAATCAAACATACAAACGGTGATGTTATTACAGAAAATATCGGAAGCTGCCCAAACCACGCACATTGAAACAATGCCGTAGTCCCGAATGCAGCAACACAAACCGCACTTCCCGATATGATGTTGTATAGAAATAACGGTATACAATCTTTTTCCGGTACTATTTTATTTGCAAACAGCAAAATCCCGGCAACTGCACAAAATGATAAAATAAAGCCATAATCATAGACACTATAAGGATTTATAAAAAGTAAAATTATTCCCGCAACAGATAAAGAATGTAATTTACCGCAACTTATCCCCATTTCATTATTTATGACTAATACAAAATACATCAAAATAGCCCGTAATGACGAAGCACTTATATTCAGAAACAATCCGAAAATCGTTAAAACAATCAAAGTAACAGCAGAAGAAAAAGTTCTTGAAAAAAAACGCCGTAAACAAAATTGAACAAGCATTGCCAAAACGCCCACATGAAAACCGCTTACCGCAAGCAAATGCGTAAGTCCGCTGTCTTGCCAACTTTTCATCATTTCCGGCTCAATATATGATCGATTACCGAAAAATACAGCCGTTACAAAAGCTACACTTTGCAATGACAAACTGTTTTTTATTTTGTTCAAAAGTTTTGCCCGGGCAATCCCGACTTTCAACATCGGATGCATATATTTATCAATCTGTACAACACTATGAGCATTCATTCGCCCGACACAATTTTTATTCATATAATAAATTGACTTATTCAATCTTAATCTGCCGGCGACTCGATAAGTTCCCCAACAAAAAACTTCATTTCCCGTAACATTTCTGCAATTAACCTGCAAAACAAAAGGTTTTACCGGCACAAATACCGATCCGTTACGCATTTTTGTGACTCTTAATAAAAACTGAAAATTACTTTCTTCACTTTTTAATTCTCCGATTAATTGAGGGTACGATATTGCATATCCGTAAACTTCCCCTTTCTTCGGAAGATTTTCATAATTACAAGCAAAATCATTATTTTTCTGGAAAACACGAATTGCGAATACCGACACAAAAATTAAAAATAAAACCAAACTGTTTAATGTGGAATAAACGCAAAACATCGTTAATAAAAATAACGCAACAAAAACAACCGTAAGCCATATAAGAAAGAAAATAATTTTATTTTCCGGCAATCCTACAAACAATCCGGTCAACAAAATATCCACACACAAAATCACTAAAAAAATTGCCAATGACAAAGACAAAATCGGATATATTTTTCGCACAGAATACTCCCTAATCGATATATACAGTTAGAAAGTTTTCTTCCTTTATGGTTTACTTTTTTACATTCTTTTTGTTAAATACCAATTTCTTACTCACTGTCAAAAAAATAAAAAGGTAAAAAAATGGATAATTTAATTATACGTAAACCTACAGTCAACGATGTTCCCCAAATTCTGGAACTTATTAACGGTTACGCAAATGCTCAAATGATGTTAAATAAAAGTCATTACCGGATTTACACTACTTTACAGAATTTTATAGTTGCAGAACATAACAACAAAATCTGCGGATGCTGTGCATTAAGTATTTTGTGGGCTGATTTGGGAGAAATTTGTTCGCTTGCCGTATCTGCGGATTATTTAAAGCAAGGAATCGGAAGTGAACTTGTCAAAGCATGTATCAATGAAGCAAAAAAATACAGACTTCCCAGAATCATAACTCTTACATATCAAGATAAATTTTTTGAAAAAATGGGATTTACGTTTTCTGATAAAAACGCTTTTCCTCGAAAACTTTGGCGTGAATGCCTGGAATGTCCGAAACTTGAACATTGTGATGAATTAGCTTATGTTTTAGATTTGCATTATGACTAAGGAGATTTTTTGTGATATTTAAAAGCAATGAAAATGATTTAGATCAAAATCAGACAGATAAGAGAGTTCCGGCAACATTAATGCAGCGTTTTCTTGCATTATTTATAGACAGATTGCTTTGTTTTATTTTTTTACTGTGTATTTCATATACCGAATTCTTTTCCCCTGATTTTTCACTGCTTTTCAAAATTATCAAACTTTTTGAACAAATGATTCCTACCGCCGTTATCTATCATATAATTTTTGAATTGTGCTGGAACGGACAAACACCCGGAAAAAAAATATGTCAAATACGTGTAGTCACTGAAAATTACGAGCCGCTGAATATTACTATTATTTTTACCAGAAATTTCTTACGTTTTTGCGATGTTATACCTATATTTTATATTGCTGGTATAGTTTCTATCCTCAACAGCAAAAAAAGACAACGAATGGGAGATATTTCCGCCGGAACTCTTGTTGTTTGCGAAGAAAGCATAGATGACGAAATCCCGGCAAGTCAGATATTACCTGACAACAACTCGGAATTTTCTTCCAACCCGACTGAAAATATTTATAATCAAAAGGACTAATCATGACATCTTTTATTAAAGAAGCTACAACATTTTATAAAAATAATCGCAATATTTTTTTTAAACTCTACATGAGTTTTCTTCCGATTTTCATTGTATTGAATTTTATTATACAAAAAATTTCATTCACAATTAGCGAAACTCTGTTTAGTTCAATGCAAGACATGGCAACTGCCGATTCAATACAGAATTTTCTTTCGCCGGATTTCATTCAAATGACAAAAAAATATCTTCCGATTTTCCTGATTATTATGATTTTATCATCATTTTTAGAATACTTTTTTAAATGTCTGATAATTTCGAACATCGCAAAAAACGACAATCAAATTGCTGAAAAGCCGCATTTACCGCCAATCTTCGCAATATTCGTAACATTTTTGTTGGCTAAACTGATGTGTTATTTCGGCTTCTTACTGTTTATTATTCCGGGAATAATATTTTCTGTTGCACTTTTAATGGTACCTTGCATTATTGCAATGGAAAACAAAACCGGCTTCAAATCATTCGACAGAAGTTTTTACTTTATAAAAAAAGATATGATGAATTTCATAAAAAACGCCTTTTCAATTTGGATAAAATATTTATGTGCAACAATTATTGTGTCTATTTCTATAAGCTTTCTTCAAACCGTTTTATACGCAATAGTAAAACTATTTTCATCGAATAATATCCTAACAATTGTTGATAATATTTTTATATTCATAAATTCATGCGTAAACACTGTATTATATATGGCATTTTCAATACTTTTGCAGAATGTTTTTTATATTCACTACAAACGCCATTCTTACATGATACAAGAAACCGAACAATACGAAGAAAAAAAATATACTTTGGAAGATTATTACAAAGGAAAAGAAGAACCTGACGATGATGAAGAATAACCTGGAATAATAAAAAAAGTCCGGGTCGACACCCAAGCGACACGGACTAAAATCTAGGAGGTAAGAAAATGAAATATAATATTTGTACAGTATATTTCAAAATACCCAAAAATAAAATCACGTTATATTACAAAATACGAAACCAAAAATCAATTTATATTTAATATTTTTGCTATTAAAAATATTTTTTTCACATATTCGATTTATTATTCTTTTTTAATTGCGATATGTCATCTTTTTTATTTGTAACTCAGCATAAAATATTTGATATCCCGAGTATATTTTTACAATCTTAGAATCCTCATAACTTGCATTATATCCGCAAGATAACCGCAACTCCGGCAAAGTTGGTCTTATTGACAAAAACGCATTTTTTTTATATAAAAATACGTTATTTTTATCTTGGAAACGTTTTCCGTTTCCTTCTTTCCGGAGTTTTAGATGGGAGAAATAATCTACAAAGACATTGAGAATGAGTTTAGAGAATCTTACTTAAATTACGCTATGAGTGTTATCGTAAGTCGTGCTCTTCCCGATGTTCGTGACGGTTTAAAGCCGGTTCACAGAAGAATCCTATATTCAATGAATGAAATAGGATTGCAATCAAATAAGGCTACAAAAAAAGCTGCCAGAATTGTCGGTGATGTACTCGGAAAGTACCACCCTCACGGAGATGCTTCCGTTTATGATGCACTTGTTCGTATGGCTCAAGACTTTTCATTAAGATACCTTGCCGTTGACGGACAAGGAAACTTTGGATCCATCGACGGTGACCCTCCGGCAGCTATGCGTTATACCGAAGCTAAAATGTCGAAATTTGCAGATCTTATGCTTAAAGATATTGAAAAAAGAACTGTAGATTTTGGGCCTAACTATGATGAGTCATTAAGAGAACCTTTAGTTTTACCGTCTGCCGTACCGTATCTTTTGGCAAACGGATCTTCCGGAATTGCTGTAGGTATGTCTACAAATATTCCGCCTTACAATATGAAAGAAATTGTTTCCGGAATCTGTGCATTAATCGACAATCCGGATATTACTATCGATGAAATCAGTAAACATATCACCGGACCGGACTTTCCTACAGGCGGTTTGATTTACGGCAGAGACGGAATTCGCAAAGCTTTGCGTACAGGTCGCGGTTCTATCGTTATGCGTGCCAGAACAAGCATTGAGGAAATCAACGACGGTCGTGAAACTCGTGAAGCTATCATTGTTACTGAAATTCCTTATGTAGAAAAGAAATCTGAATTGATAAAAAGAATTGCCGAATTGGTAAAAGATGACAGATTACAAGGAATCAGTGACGTTCAAGATCATTCGGATAAAGACGGATTAAGAATTGTTATCAAGTTGAAAAAAAATGCCGTTGCAAAAGTTGTATTAAACCAACTCTTTTTGCATACAAATTTGCAAAAGAACTTCGGAGTTATAAATCTCGTTCTTGTAAACGGAATGCCGAAAATTCTAAACATCAAAGAAACAATGCAAGAATACGTGAACTTCCGAAAAGAAGTTATCCGTCGCAGAACAGAATTTGAACTTGAAAAAGCAAGAGAAAGAGCTCATATCCTGCAAGGATTGATAATCGCCCAAGACAACATCGATGAAGTCGTTAGAATTATTCGTGAAGCTAAAGATAAAAATGCGGCACAAATTACGTTAATGGAACGCTTTAGTTTATCTGAGCGTCAATCAAGTGCAATTCTTGAAATGCGTTTACATCAATTAACACAACTTGATGTTACTAAGTTGCATGAAGAATACGAAGAAGTTTGCAAGCTTATCGCCAGATTGGAAGAAATCTTATCATCTGACAGCAACATTTTAAAAGTTGTTCGTGAAGAATTGATAGAAGATACAAAACCTTTTATGGACGAACGCAGAACCGAAATCGTAGAAGCGGAAGGCGGTACCGGAATAATCGAAGAAGATTTGATTCAGGAAGAAGATGTGGTTATTACAATGAGCCACAAAGGTTTCATCAAAAGAACTCCTGTTTCAGATTTCAGAACACAAGGAAAAGGCGGAGTCGGAGTAAACGGCGGTAAAATGCGTGATGACGACTTTGTTAAACAAATGTTTGTTGTTAATACACACGAATATTTATTGTTCTTTACCGATAAAGGACAAGTATTCTTGTTGAAAGCATATCAAATTCCTCAAGCGTCTCGTACGGCAAAAGGTGAAATTATAAGAAACTTTATAAACACTACACCGGAAGACCAGATTACGGCAATTTTGACATTAAAAGATTTTAATGACACATCAAAATCTATCTTTATTGCAACAAAACACGGTGTAGTAAAGAAAACTTCACTTTCAGAATTTACACGTATCAACCAAAACGGTAAACGTGCCATCACTCTTGCCGAAGGTGATTGTGTAATCGACGTAATTATTACATCCGGCAAAGATGAACTTGTACTTGCTACAAGAAAAGGTAAAGCTTTGCGTATCGATGAAAATGATGTACGTGTAATGGGACGAACTGCCGGCGGAGTAAGGGGAATCAAGCTTACCGAAGACGACGAATTACTCGGTCTTTGTCCGATATTCGAAAATGGTTTGATTATGATGTTGACTGAAAACGGTTACGGAAAGCGTATCGAATTTGACAATTTCTCACAACACCATCGAGGAACTTCCGGTCAACTTTATTATAAAGACAAAAATAATAAGGGCGAAGTTGCTGCTGTTCTTTCTATTTTGGAAGGTGAAGATGTATTCGCAATTTCTGTAAAAGGTCAAATTATCAGAATCTCTTCTGACCAAATTTCAAAACAAGGACGTGCTGCCAGCGGAATTCGTTTAGTAAGAGTTTCCGAAGATGAT
This sequence comes from Spirochaetales bacterium, assembly GCA_017624275.1. Classification (GTDB taxonomy): domain Bacteria; phylum Spirochaetota; class GWE2-31-10; order GWE2-31-10; family GWE2-31-10; genus RGIG8597. The sequence continues at coordinate 67,569 of JAGANG010000008.1, forward strand.
AAAGTTATTGCTGCATCTCGTGCTCCTGCTCAACCGGAAGAAAATCTTCAAGCAGACAGTACAGTTACCGGGGCAGATGAGCCGAAACTTGAAAATGCAACATCTGAAAATACAGAAGAAACACAAGAAACATAAAATGTATTAATTTTTTATAGTTGTCATTACGGATAAAAAACATTCCGTAATGACAATATTTTTTATAATTATTAAAAGGGAGTTTAAAATGGGCAGAACGGCATTACAACTGGTAAAAGAAGTAAGCGGAAGCATGGCAATTGAAGGTCTTGAATTGCAAAATGAAGAAATTGATATGCTTCAACTTTGTGCTGCGGGAAAAGTCACTACCGAAAGCCTTTTAGAATCTCTTATAAGAAAACACAACCAATGCAAGACGAAGTAAACAGCAAATATTTCCAGTGTGAATACGACGAACAATACTGTTATCCCAACTCATCTGTACTAAAAAACAAGCTAAATATTACACAGCAAGACAAACTTGATGAAGCTGAAAGACAAATCACAGCAGTAAAATTACTGGCATTAAAAATGTCACCTATACCTGGAAACCTAGATTTTAAACATCTTTGTGCAATCCATAGTTTTATATTTTCTGATATTTATAACTGGGCGGGGATTTCACGGTCGGTAAATATTTCAAAAGGAAATTTATTTTGTAATTTCAAATTTATAGACGGTGCAATAAACGACTTATTTACAAAACTAAAAAAAGAAAACTATTTGATAGGACTGCCTAAGAGCGAAATAGCCAAAAAACTTTCGTATTACATATCCGAACTAAATGCGATACATCCATTTCGTGAGGGAAACGGCAGAGTCCAACGAGTTTTTATAGAATATCTGGCACAAGTCGCCGGGTATCATGCAGATTTTTCTGATGTCACAGCTCAAGAAATGATAGAAGCAAGCGTTGATTCATTCCTGATACATTACGAAAAAATGGAAGCTCTGTTTGAAAAAATAACTACTCCGATTTCACAAAAAGAACAGCTTGCTTTTCAAAAAGCACTAAAAATAAAACTTTAGTTCGGCAAAACAAGTACTTCCTTTTGAATAAATTCATCAATCAATTGATTAACCTTTTTCGGCATATCCGTATTCGAATTGTGCCCGGCTCCTTTAAGCCAAACCAAATTATGACCGTCTTGTTTTGCCCATCGGCGATTGTAACTTTTTGCCGAACCGGCATTATCATTTGTTCCGCATAAAAGCAAAATCGGACATTTAATATCGTAAGGTTTGTCAGCTTCTACAGATTCAGCAAAAATTCTGGATCCGTGAGCAGATAATTCGCAATACTCTATCTTTTCATAACATGCCCAAGTTTCTTTCATTATTTTTCTGCCGTATTCAGTTTTTGAAGTTCCTACAATTCCCAATTTCAAAAGGAGCTTCCACGGAAAACTCATATACATCCATTTCGTTCTTTTTAATAATACGAGTTCCCACCATGTATAATATTTACGCTTTAAAGAACACGAATCGATTGAAACAAAACCGCTTGCAGAATAAGGAAAAATTTCCATAAAAACCTGCGAAATATATCCGCCTAAGGATTGCCCGATTAAAACCGGTTTAGAAATATTTTCTACTTGGAAAATATCATAAAGATACTTTGCCATATCTTCCATGGAAAACTTTAATTCAAAAGGTCTGGACTTACCGTGAGCCGGAGCGTCCCAAACAAAACAATTATATTTACCTGAAAAATATTCAATTTGCTTTTCAAACAAACGATTGTCCGCAGTCAATCCGGGAAGAAAAACCAAAGTCAATTGTGTCGAATCTATATCATTTATCCAATAATAAATTGTTCCAAGTCCGGTTCTAAAAGTTTTCTCAATCATAAAATGCGATTGCCCTTTTTTTATCTATTTCGCTTTACTTACGATTTGCTTCTATCCAATTTACGGCAAAATCCACAAGTTCTCTTTGTTTCATAAATGTGATTGTTCCGTTTCCGAGAACTGCTTTTTGGACTGAACAATTTTCTTCAAAAGCTTTACCGATATCTTCGAAATCTTCCCCGTCTACAAATAAAGTTTCGTAACTTTTCCAAACACGTTTTCCGTCTTCCATTATCGCACTGTGTTCAATACAATTATGTTTACCGGGATAATTTGCTCGTGCGTCGGCTAAATGAATTGAAGTATTTTTGTCATAACCGACACCTAGTAATAAAACATATCCGTTCAAATCATAAAGTTTGCTAAGTGGCGATCCTTCTCCGAATATATTTGATAAATCATGATTTTCGATAATATGCTTTGCATTTTTTCCCCAAGCAGCAACTGATCTTGCCGGATGATCGCTACGCAAGGTTCCGTCCCATTTTCTAAACATTTCAGCAACAGCTCCCATAGTGTTTGTAGGAGTAATATCTTTATTGTAAGCCGGCCAATTTTGACGAATAATATCGTGCCATTCTTCCGGTTCTTCCCAATGCACTCCGGCAGACGGATCTAAATTTTTCCATGACTGTGTCGGCATGATTATTGTCCCGTCTTTTCCTACAGATTCGAGTAAGGCCTCAATCACTATTTGAGCTCCTCCGCAAACAAAGCCCAGACTTTTAAGCGAAGTATGAACCATTATCGATTGACCTTGCTCCACTCCGACATTTTTTAATGCATTTAAA
>JAGANG010000009.1 GCA_017624275.1 Spirochaetales bacterium
CGATGATGATGTCATCTCCGATGGTAATTGTGCCGTCTTTGAGTCCCGTTGCACTGTCAGTGATTGCTGATATTCGGGCTGCGGCGGATGTTGTTCCCATGACTTTTACAGATATTGCGTCTAATGTGTTTCGTAAATCTGCCGTCGGTACAAGGTCTACAGTGCGTTTGTGTACTGCCGGGTCGAAGTTTGAGGCTTCGTTTTCCCATACTCCGCTGACACGAGGTGTGATTTGTACAAGTCCGTCACGGAAGCTTGAGCATTCTTGGATAAATGCTTTTACTGCATTGTCACGTAAATTTAAGATGTTAAGAATTGTGTCTTTGCGGTATTCGCTTCGTTCGCTTACGATTCTTTGTGCAACGTCTTCATTTGTCAGTGTCGTACCGTTTAGATGGACATCGGCGATACAGTCTTTGTCGTTGTCTTTTGTGAGTGCATTCGGTCGCAGGTAGACCTGCCATTGATTGTTATTTGCCATTTTTATACTCCTTTGCTTCTTTTGTTAATGATATTTAGCTGTCGTTAAACACATCATTCGTGTACTTTGGTGAACTCTCATTTTTTTGAAAATTGATTGATTTGGTAAGTTTCTGCTCCTGTCTATCCGACATGCAGGCGGTAGACAGGAGCAAGCCTCTTTGCTTTTGGTAAAAGCAAAGAGAATGTAAAAAAAAAAAAAAACTGTCAAGTTTGTGGTTATATTTTGGGTATTCCTCCGCAGGCGGGAGGGGGGATTTTTTTAAACTCATGTTGGGGGGCAACGGCTTACGCCGGGGAATAAAGACAATTTGCGGACAAGTCCGCCCTAAAATGCAACTTTGGTTCAAAGTTTTATAAACCTTTGCAAGGTTCAAGGCTTCTTTCGCCGGCGATACCGGCATTGAATCGTTTTTGTTGTTCAGAGAACAACGAATATTAAAGGGGAGCTTTTCTTTTTTGCGATAAAAAGAAAAGTTCCCCTTATACTCCTAAAAGAAAAGAACGCTTCTGACATTTGTAGTTTATTCTCACTTTTTTCACTTCATGAAATGTCGTTAGACATTTCGAATCCGTGTGGCAATTCGCCGGCACCGGGTTCGGGGCGGTTTTACCTGCCTTCGGCAGGCGTTAAAATGCAACTTTACTTTATAACTTTTCTATTTCCTCAATCGACAAGCCGGTAACAGACGCAATTTGGTCTTGCGACAAACCTATGGATAATAAATTTTTCGCAGTTTCAAGCTTGGCTTGTTGTACACCTTGCGACAATCCGATAGAAATACCTTCATTTCGACCAATAGAAATGCCATCTTCAAATGCTTCTTTTCGTTGAACAGCAATGTCTGTGTCGTAATCATATTCTGCCAATAACATATTTTGTACCTCCGTCGATTTTCGGTTTAAATAGTCAGAAAGAAAGCCTTTTTTGATTGCTTGCTTTATTGCAGTCGTGAACGGTTCGGGAACCGCACTTTCAATATTGTAACGCACCTGCTCTATAAATTCTGAATATTGCTTTAATGCCTCGCAATGTTTCAAAATGGGATTTTCTTTATCTACGTTAATATTAATCACTTTCACGGATATTTCAAGCGGATAATTCGCATTTTCAAGCTGATTTTTCAACTCGTCGTCAAGTTGCATGAATGCATCGGACAATTTCATCACACTTTCTGTCGGATAGTCGTCTTTGCCGTTGTAAAAAACATAGAACTCCGGAACTGGGAGTTTCACAAGTTTTCGCCCAAACTTTTCGTCTTTTGTAGTGATTTTTTCGTAAATCCTCGCAATATATTCCAAAAATCTAAACGGCATATTTTGATTGATTGTCGATTGATGTTCAATCAAGATAACGATTTTCCCATCGATAAGCATGGCAATGTCATTGTAATACTTCATGTAAAGCACTTGCTCCAGCATAACCGGCTGAACACCCGTTGTCTTTGCGTCAAGATTCGTACCGTGTAAAGCATTGTAGAGCGAAATAAAATTTTCTTTTGCATTGATGTCGTGGGCGAATAAATCGACGAAGACCGAATCCTTGTAATTACGATTTGTTTTTTCTTGTGGTATTTGCATTATTGCATCCCCTTAAAATATAAATTAGGGAAAAAAACTTTCCCATATATTTTAAATGCAAAAAAGTTTTTTTTATTGCACGTTTTGCGAAAAAAGTTGAAGTTTTTTTATTTTGCCTTGTAAAACGAGGTTTAAACAGTGTTTTAGCCTAAATTGAATTTGTTGGTTTGACCGGAGAAATAGCTAATTTTGAGAATAAATTTCAATTATGACATTTTTTTATAGACGACAGACCTCTATCCCTAAACTGAATAAGAGTCTGACATCGTGAGGGGAAATTATAGTTTTCATTTTTTTTACGTTTAATTTCCCGTTTTTCGGTCTGTGTTTGCAGTTAAACAACTTAGGATGAAACCTTATTAAAATGCAGTTTTGGCTCTTTTTTATAAAAAAAAGCATTTTTTTTCAGAAAATGTGCAACAAAAAAAAAGAAAAAGAATTTATATTTAGTATGAAAAACTTTTTTTTAATTATTCAATTTTTGTCTTTGTGTTGCTGTTTTCAGAGAACACCTAGAATCATCGATTTTGATGCTCCGAAATTTTGTGGATTTTTTTATTCACCGGATGGCAGGATTATATTTCAATTCGATGAACCGCTTAAAACATTAACTCTCGTTACACCTAAGGAGGAAAAATATTATTTTGAAAATAGCTTTCCGGTTGCTAATATTTATATGGAAAGCCAAATTTTTGAGAGTTATCAAGATGTTTCCGGAATGGCGGGAAAATTACAACTGACAGCTGTCGATACTTCGGATAATTCAAGTATTGTTACAACGACAATTCCGTATCTAAATAAAAATCCTGTTGATGTGAAAATTTCGCAAATACGTTTGCAATATACTAAAAAGTTACCGCAAAAATTGCAATTGCGATGTGTTTGTAACGGCAGTTCATATGGTTACGCACTGCATATTTTTCAGCGTTCAAAATTTTACACGGTAGAATTGCCTGCTGTTGAAATGACTACAAAAGAAACTTTTTATTTTATTTTTAAAGTTACAGAAGATGAAAATCCAACAGTACGAAAACTAAATAAAGAAAATTATTATGCAGTTTGCTGGAATAAAAGATTGCCGAAAACTGCCGGTTTTCTTTATTTGACATCTTATACCGGAGAAGTAATTGATTCTTTTGCATATTACGACGGGGATAAACATTCACTGGAAGAATATAAAGTTGCAAATTATCATAAGAAACTTTTTACGGAAATTAATTCCAGGCAAGAACAGCTGTTTGATATACAGGGAAATTCCGCTCAAAAATGCATTTTTATCAATGAAAACCATGAAAAAATGAAAGCTGTTACAATCAGAAACACAAAATAAATTTTGTAAAATAAAAAGTTGTGTAATTACGAAACATTTTTTTTCGATTTCTTTTTGAATCTTGGGAAGTTGTCCAATAATTACACAATTTGTAAAAATATGAGTGCTTGGTGATTCTTGTAATTGCAGCTATATAAACAAGTTACGCTATTTTATAAAGTTTTGGCATTTAGAATGCTAAAATACTGTAGAGGTATTAAAAATGAGTGAAGCAAAACAAGTTATTTATTCAGAAAACAAAGGGAGTTCTCCACTTTCTTATTATTTAAATGAAATCAGTAAAATCCCTTTGTTGACAAGGGAAGAAGAAGAAACGTTAGCTTCTCTAGCCAGAAACGGAGACCAAAAAGCTAAAGAAAAATTGATAAGAGCTAATTTACGCTTTGTTGTTACTGTTGCAAAAAAATATAAAAACCGTGGGATTCCGTTGTCGGATTTAATAAATGAAGGAAATATGGGGCTGATTACGGCGATTGATAAATTTGAAGTTGAACGTGGTTTTCATTTTATCAGTTATGCCGTTTGGTGGATTAGACAGTCTATTTTAAAAGCAATATGTGAACGCTCAAGAGCTATAAGATTGCCGTTGAATCGTGCAAATGAACTTGTTCAAATTGAAAAGACAAAACGTATTATGGAATTGCGAGATAATGTTGATCCTACGCCTGAGGAAATCGCAAAAGAGCTTTCAATGGATAAAGATTTGGTGAAGCATTTGTTAAATGTTTCAAGAGAGACGATTTCTTTGGAGACTCCGGCGTATGAAGATAAAAAGACGTCTTCTTGTATTTCAGATTTTATTACAGATGAAAAATATGATACTCCGGAAAAAGAAGTTGAAAAACAAGCGTTGCATGAAGCGATTAATAAGGTTTTAAATACATTAACAGAAAAAGAAAAACAGATTATTGAATATCGTTATGGACTTAACGGAAATAAATCTATGAGTTTGAAACAAATCGGTGAGAAATACGACTTGACAAAGGAAAGAATTCGTCAAATCGAAAAGAAGGCGTTAGTTCGATTACGTCATTCTTCTCGCAGTGATAAATTAAGAGCTTTTATTGAATCATAAGTCTTTCAATAAAATAAATCATTCATTTTTTTAACATGGACTTTTTGGAAAGGATACTTTCTGAAAAGTCTTTTTTTTGCCTGTAAACAAGAAATTAGGGCAATAATTTTTAATTTCTAAGAGTTGCGTAAGGCGTATTTAGAAAAAACAGGTATTTTCTTTTAAAAAAAACATCAAACTTTTTCTCCTTTTCATTTCAGATTGCTATTTTTTTCAAATGCAATATAATTTTTTTTAGATATACAAGGAGGCCACATGGTAAATAACAAAAAATATGTTTATTTCTTCGGAAACAAAATTGCCGAAGGAAACGGTGATTTGAAAAGCTTATTAGGTGGTAAAGGTGCAGGGCTTGCAGAAATGACTCGAATAGGTCTTCCTGTTCCTGGTGGTTTTACGATAACTACCGAAGTTTGTAATTTGTTCTTCAAAAACAACAATCAATATCCTGATGGTTTGGAAGAACAAGTAGAAAGAAACTTGAGAAATCTGGAAAAAATTGTCGGAAAGAAGCTTGGCGATCCAGAAGATCCTTTATTGGTTTCCGTGCGTTCCGGTGCACCTATTTCTATGCCCGGTATGATGGAAACCATTTTAAATTTAGGCTTAAATGATGCGTCAGTTCAGGGGCTTGCAAAAAAAACTCAAAATGAGCGTTTCGCTTATGATGCTTACAGACGTTTTATTTTGATGTACAGTTCTACGGCAAAAAATATTGCAAGAGAAAAGTTTGATACTATTTTTGAAGAAACAAAAGACGCAAAGACCAGAGCACGTCTGGGGCTTCCGGCTGATAAAAAAGTTGCTGATACAGATTTAAATACTGATGAATTAAAAGAAATTGTAGAAAAGTTTAAAGCAGTCTACAAAAATGAATTGGGCGAAGATTTTCCTCAAGACCCGATGAAACAATTGTGGGGAGCTATCGATGCGGTATTCCATTCGTGGATGGGAGAAAAAGCCGTAAAATATCGTGAAGTAGAAAAAATTTCTAACATTTACGGTACTGCTGTAAATGTTGTGCAAATGGTTTTCGGAAATATGGGTGAAACCAGCGGTACAGGTGTTTGTTTTACAAGAGATCCTAATACCGGCGAAAATGTTTTTTACGGGGATTATCTTGTAAATGCTCAAGGTGAAGATGTTGTTGCCGGTATCAGAACGCCTATGAAGTTGGATGAATTGCATAAAAAGAATGCCGGGCTTTATGACCAACTTGTAAATGTAAGAAAGAAACTTGAACATCATTATCGAGATATGCAAGATTTGGAATTTACTGTTGAAGACAACAAACTTTATATGTTGCAATGTCGCAGCGGTAAGCGTTCTCCTAAAGCTTCATTTGTTATTGCTTACGATTTAGTTCAAGAAGGTTTGATTTCTAAAGAAGAAGCTGTAGAAAGAATCAAACCTAATGATATAGAAGGTATTTTTTATCCTGTTATTGATCCGTCACAAAAAGAACAATTAAAAGAATTTTATATCGGACACGGTATCGATGCTGTTCCCGGTGCGGCTACCGGAAAAGTTGTTTTTTCTGCAAAACGTGCGGAAGAACTTGCTGCTCAAAAAGAAAAAGTTATTCTTGTAAGAAAAGAAACTTCTCCTGAAGATGTCGGCGGAATGCATGTTGCACAGGGGATTTTAACTGCTACCGGAGGGAAAACTTCTCACGCTGCGGTTGTCGCACGTGGTTGGGGAAAATGTTGTATTGTCGGCTGCGGAGTGTTGGAAATCGATTATGACAAAAAACAATTTACTATCGGTAAACACACAATCAAAGAAGGCGATGAGATTACACTTGATGGTTCACACGGATACATTTACAAAACTACATTAAAATTGTGTATTCCGGAACTGCCTCAATCATATTATGAAATAATGAAATGGGCTGATGAGATTCGAAAGATTAATGTAAAAACAAATGCGGACAGTCCGGAAGATGCCGAAGCTGCCAGAAAACTCGGAGCCAAAGGTATCGGATTGTGCCGAACTGAGCATATGTTTTTTGGTTCGGAAGAGCGTATAATGGCAATTCAAGAAATGATTGTAGCCGACAGCGTAGAAGAACGAAAGAATGCTCTGGCAAAATTGTTACCTTTCCAAACTGAAGATTTCAAAGGAATTTTTACGTCGATGAATCATTATCCGGTAACAATCCGTTTAATCGACCCGCCTTTACATGAATTTGCACCGCAAACACCAGAACAACAAAAGAAATTAGCTGATAAATTGAATATCGGTGTTGAAAAAATTGCAGCTCGTGTTCATCAGTTAAAAGAGACAAATCCAATGCTTGGACATCGAGGATGTCGTCTTGCTGTGACATATCCGGAAATTTTGGAAATGCAAGTTCGGGCAATTATAACAGCTGCCTGTGAATGTAGTAAAAAGGGAATCGAAGTTCATCCTGAAATAATGATTCCGCTGATAATTGATATTAAAGAATTTCATTTACTGGAAAGTAAAGTTCGTACTGTTGCGGATGAGATTTTAAAACAAAACAATGTATCTATAGCTTATAAAGTAGGTACAATGATTGAAATCCCGAGAGCTGCGTTACTTGCCGATGAGATTGCCGAATATGCAGAATTTTTCTCTTTCGGAACAAATGATTTGACTCAAATGACATTGGGAATGTCTCGTGATGATTCTGGTAAATTCTTACCGGAATATATTGATGAAAAGAAAGCTGCTATTTTCCACGATGACCCATTTCAATCTATTGACCAAAAGGGAGTTGGGGCTTTGGTAAAAATGGCTGTTCAAAAAGGACGTACTACCAGACCGGATATTAATTTAGGTGTCTGCGGAGAACATGGCGGCGAGTCTGTTTCCGTAAAATTCTTTGCTTCAATCGGATTAAATTACGTTTCATGTTCACCGCTTAGAGTTCCTATCGCAAGATTGGCTGCGGCTCAATACGAGATTGAAAAGAAAAAATTGAGAAAATCTTGATTTTGATTGTCAAAAAAAATATACTGCGACAAAATCGCAGTATATTTTTGGAGTAAATAATGGGGAATGTTATTAGTATTAAAGATTCATTAAAGCTTATTACGGAAGAAGTAGCAAATAGATCAAATGCTATAGTTCTTAAACTTGATGGATTAATTGATACATATAATTCTTCAGATCTTCAGAAAGAGGTTCTTAATACAATTTCTTCATATACGGAAATTATTTTTGATTGTTCAAAATTAACTTATGTTTCATCTACCGGAGTGGGGACTTTTACGGTTTTTCTAAAAGCTACAAAAGGAAATAACGGAACTATTATATTGGCTGATTTGCAACCTAAAGTTTTGGAAGTTTTTCAATTATTAGGTTTTTCTAAATTTTTTACTATTGTTGATACTGTGGAAGATGGTTTTAAAAGTTTAGGAATTTCTCCGGTAACAGAATCTTGTTTCCCAAAAATCTTTGAATGTCCTTCATGCAATAAAAAGCTAAAAGCGAGCAAATCCGGTAAATTTAGATGTATTCAATGCAGCTCGATAATTTGTATATCTGAAGACGGCGTTGTAAGTACTATTTAATCTCAGTTTAAAATCAATTTTTCTTTTTACCCAACGGAATACTTCCGCCTAAAAAAACAGCACTTTTCTCATTTGTCGAATAGAAAGATATTAATGGAATGAAATCTTTTTTTTCCAAAATATTGATATAATCAAAAAGAGAATAAAATAACCATCCAAGTGATAAAACAGTGTAAATTGATATTCCTATAGCTGAAAAGCGTAAAGCTTCAGATAGATTATAAATTTCTTTACCATAATCAGTTTCTATGAATGGAACTGCAGAGAATTCCGGATCTGCTTCTAATTTTGATTTTATATGATTAGTATAATGTTCACTGGATAAAGATGCTTTATTGTAATAATCGGTTGCAATTATTATTAACGGAATCATTGCGACTAAAGAGAATGTGAAATTCCAAAATGAAGAATAATAAAGACCTTTTTTTATTTTAAATTCTTTGGAAAGATCTTTAGTCATTAAATGAAATGAAAAATTTAAATTCTCTTCTTTAATTTCTTCGATTTTGAAAAAATATCGGTAATCTTGATGGTAAGAATTGGTTTTTGTCGAAAGTATATATTCTCCTACAGGTAATGAATCCCAGAACGGAGTGATTCCTTTAAATTGTGAGTTTATAAAAATTTTTGTACCTGCCGGTTCTATATTAAAAAATATAGTTTGCAAACATTGATGTAGTTTGGGTTTTACCAATATTTCTTTTTTTTCATCAGGGAATATTTCAATAATTTCTTTATAAGGAGAACTTCCTTTTGTTAAAAAAGAAAATAAATATTTTCCGGGAACAACGTAATCAAGTGTTATTTTTTGTTTTCCCAAATATGAGGAATCTGCATAAATTTCGCATTCATCTTCTTTGGTATTTAGTTCTAAAGATGCATAATTAACTCTGAAAATTTTAGATGCATTTTGTTTGATAAAAGAAGAAACATCTTTTGCAATCGATTCTTTGTGACAAATGAAAGCTCCTTTGTGAAAAACTTTATCAACAAGATGAGAATAAAATTCTACTGATACCAAATAACCTTGATCAATTTTTTCAATTTCTCCGGTTACAAGAATATCTATTGCAGGTGATGAATTCTCACAAAGATTTTTGTAAGGAATTATCTGCCGTTCTATAAATTTTGGCGTGTTTAAGGCAAATATTGGCTTTTGATAATTCTCAAACCATTTATTACTTACGGAAGCGTAGTCCGGAGAGGCTTTCATTTTTGTTAAGATAATTTTAACTGCCTTTTTTTTTGAAAAAAAATTACCCTTTTGATATCGAATTTGATCTTCAAGTATATCATCAGTATTTATTAAAGATGAATTTCCTGTAGTTGAAGTAGAATTTTTTTTGAGAAAACTCCATGCTTTTAATAAGGCTTCTTCATCAGAAAGTTTTACCGATTGAATAAGTTCGAATTCATTTTTAAATGAATTCATTATTTCTTCAGAATCCAGAGGTTTTATATCGTTAATATTTCCATTCTTCTTAAACTTCATTATTCCAATATCAAGAGTAAATAACTTGTTTAAAAAAACAGATTCTTCTTTTTCAAGAAAAAAATTAGGCATTTTTTCAGAAAAAAGAAGAACTGATGAATAAAATAATAGCGAAAATAAAAAGTATATTTTTTTTATAGACATTAAGACATATTTAATGCTTTTTTAATCGCACCCACAATTCTTTCAGGTTTAAAAGGCTTAACAATAAAGTCTTTTGCTCCTAATTGAATAGATTGAATAATTAATTTTTGTTGTCCTAAAGCAGAACACATAATAACTTTAGCTTGCGGATCTATTTTAACAATTTCTTGAAGTGCTTGAATACCATCCATTTTTGGCATTGTTATATCCATTAAAACGATATCCGGTTGCAGTCTTTTGTACTGCTCAATAGCTTCAACACCATTTGAAGCTTCTCCGGCTACTTCAAAACCTGTTTTTTCAAGAGTATCCTTAATTATTAATTTTATAAAAGCTAAATCATCGACAATAAGAACCCTAGATGCCATAATCCTATCCCATCCAATTTATTTAATTTATTCTAAACATAACTTAGACATTTTTCAAGCAAAAATATCTAAATTATTTTATTTTAAACAGAACATTTTTAGCTCTGCATCAATGAAACCATCAATATCCCCGTCCATTACAACTTGGATATTACCGCTTTCAACTTTAGTTCTATGGTCTTTTACCATTGTATAAGGTTGAAACACATAGCTTCTGATTTGAGATCCCCAGGCTATATCTTTTTTTTCTGGGTTATTTTTTTCTTTTTCTGCTTCTTGTTCTTTTTTATAAAAATCATAAAGTCTTGCTTTTAAAATTTTCATTGCAGTACTTTTGTTTTTTAATTGAGAACGTTCGTTTTGACATTGAACAACAATTCCTGTTGGTAAATGAGTCAACCGTACGGCAGAATCCGTTTTGTTTACATGTTGTCCTCCGGCACCTCCGGCTCTATAAGTATCGATTCGTAAGTCTTCCGGCTTTATATCAATATCAATTTCATCTTCGATATCAGGAGTTACGTAAACTGCAGCAAAGGAAGTGTGTCTGCGTGCATTTGCATCAAACGGTGAAATTCTTACAAGTCTGTGTATTCCTGACTCATATTTCAAAAAACCGTACGCATAATCACCTTCTATTAAAGCCGTTACATTTTTTACACCTGCACCGTCTCCGTCTTGCCAGTCTAAAATCTCAACTTTAAATCCACGTCTTTCGGCCCAACGAGTAAACATTCTATATAACATATTTCCCCAGTCACAAGCTTCTGTACCGCCTGCTCCCGGATGAATATTAATGATTGCATTACAACCATCATTCTCTTCGGAAAGTAATTCCATAAATTCCAATTTATGTAACTTTTCTGTTAAATTATTTATATAATCTAATATTTCGGATTCATATTCATTAGCATTAGCTTCAATTGCCATTTCATACAAGGTATTCATATCGTCAATTTCTCTGAAGAAATCATCCCAAGGTGTAATTCTGTTTTGTAGCTTAGTTATTTTTTTTAATATTTTACCGGCTTCTTCTTGATCATTCCAAAAATCGTCTTTTTTAGATAAATCAGTTAATTGTTGTAAATCTTCTCTTGCCTTATTCAATCCAGAGAAGTTTCTATATGTTTTTGCTTTTTCCGTAAGCTCGGTTATTTCCATTTTGTAATCTGACAACATATTTATCGCCTATCCATTGTAACCTTGTAAAAATCATCATAGTTATTGCACATTTAAAGGAATATATCAATTTTTTTCAGAAAAAAGCATGTTAATTTATTATTCGAATAATATTTAATTGTTTGGCAGTCATATATTTTTTTAAATTTTTAGTATCCCGATTCCGTAAATAAAAAAGACAAAACATAGTCAGTGTGTTTTTGATTTCAATTTATGAAATAAAACATTTGTTAGGCAATTTATTGCAGGTTTTGTTTTTATTGATGGGGGATGCAAAGTGAATCAAACAAATGATAAAAATGAACTTAATCTTTTTTATGAAAAATACAGTAAGGATTTTGCTGACTTGGCACTTTTTTACAATATAAATAATTTTCCGAATCTCTCATTAAAAGATAAAATTTCAGTGCTTGCACATAAATTAAAAGCAGAAAAGCGTTTTAATTTTGCAGGATTTCTTTTTGATAAATTGTTCACGACTTTTTTGTCCATGAATGCTTTGATAAATAAAATAGAATGTTTGATTGCTGTAGGAAAACTTGAGAAAGCTCTTCATTTTAATGATATTGCTTTTGAACTTTTTTTAGAAATGGAAGATGTCGGTAATATCGAAAATGTAGAAAAAGCATTGGCATATCAAAAAGCCAAAATTTATTTCTTATCTTCTAATTTTGTACAAACATCTCATATTTGTGAAAATTATATTGTTAAAGCTAAACAAAAACGATTTTTCACTTTATTTTGTGCAACTCTTATTGTTCAAGGGGATTTTAATAATGCTGAAAAATTGCTCAAGCGATTTCATAACCAAATTCATAATTTTTTAGCAGAGACAATTCTTCATTTAGCTTCAATAAATCGAATTACGAATTTTGCAGATTTTATTAAATCTACGAAAAATTTAAGAATCAATAATATGCAAACATTAATTACAAATATAGAAGTTCTTACCGGTGGGGATGAAGAAATTCAATTAGTAGATAAGATTTTAAAGCAAGAAATTATTTTCCTAGGCAACACAAGTAAATCAGCTCTCACCACTGAAGTTGTTCAATGCAATGAGTAAGATTTTTAAACTTACAGAAAGGGAGTTTTTATTGTGAAAGAAGCAGTTAATTTAGATGATGCATATCTTATTTATGAAGAAAGATATAATCTTACAAAACTGGCAGAGGAATCCGGTTTGGATATGGAAAAGTTTCAAGCTTTTTCTTCAAAGGAGAAATTTTTCACGCTTGCATATAAATTGAAAGATACTGAACATTTTCATCTTGCAAGTTTTTTCTTTAATAAGCTTTTTGAAATACTTCAATCAATGGAAGCTCTTCTTAATAAAATTGATTGTTTGATAATATTGGGAGAATTTGAAGAGGCCTTTCGTTTTAATTGTTTGGGCTTTGAATTATTTTTGGAATTGAGTGAAGAAACTCCGCTTATTGATGATATAGAAAAAACATTATCATATCAAAAGGCAATAATTCTTTTTTCATCTTCACGTTATATGGAATGTATTTCTATTTGCGAGGATAATATTATAAAATTTGGACAAAAAACGTTTTTTCCACTTTTGTGTGCATCTTTGATTGGTAATAAGAAATTTGAAAATGCGGTGAAATTATTTAAACGTTTTCAAAATGATAAGCCTTATACTTTTTTAGCAGAAGTAACAATTTTATTGTTATCAATTAATCAAGCATCATTATGTATCGATTTTCTTTCAGTTATAAGCGGAAAAAATATCCAAAAAGATACAGAGTTGAGTTTGATTAATTTATACAAAACTTCTAAAAGTAAATTGGCACTAGAAAATTTTTTAAAGTCAGAAATAGAGAATTTTAATATTGCAGATATGCAAGTATTTTCAGATAACAGAAATTCATTCAAACAAACTATAATAAATGAATCTGTTGTAACAGTTCAGAAAATAGTAAATAGCAGTAATATTCAAATTATGTGAATTGTCGATTTTACAATATTAAAAAAAGAGACTGTTTCTTTAACTTTCTGTTAAAAAAACGGTCTCTTTTTTTAGACTGATTACTTTTCGTAATTTGCTAATTCTTCATCAAACTTTTGAACAAATTCAACTAAACTCATGTCAAGTGAATTACAAATATCTTTAATTTCAAAGATATCTAATTTTCGTTGACCTGATTCATATTTACTGATGTAAGATTGAGCCTTTCTAATTTTTTCAGCTAATTCAACCTGTGTTAAATTGTTATCAACACGAATACTTTTAATCAAATTAGTCAAGACCATGTATCTTTTGTCTTTATACATATTAGTTTTCCTCTCTAAGTTTAAAAAAGTCATATAATTTAATACGATGATTTTGTCTCTATATCATAGAAATCATTTTAAGACTATGCAACACGGAATATTTTACATAAATAAAACAATAACTAATTAAAATAAAAGTATTTTTACCAGAAAAGCTTCTGAGTTAAGTTTTCTATTTGATTATTTTGATATATAATTGATGAAATTTGGAAATATTTATTTTATACAATATAGAAGAATAAGGACAAAACAAGGAGCTTTTGCATGGCAAAAATATCCATGAAAACACGGGTTTTGGCTGTAAGCCTACCGATTGCAATATTGCCCATTATTATAATTACATCGATATTCTCAAAAACTCTTTTCAATAAGCTGGAAGATCAAAGTAAAACTTTTAATACAACTATTTTAACTCAAGTTGCAAATAATATAGATTTCATTTATCGCCAATATTCAATGTCATTTACTGATATTGTTGAGATGGATAATTTTAAAAAATTGATAGGTTCTAATAAATTTTCCTCGGCGATAGAGGAATCAAAATTAATTGAGAGCTTGGGTGAAATTTCGGCTAATCCTTCGCCTAGCAGTATCACCAGAAATGCGACATCTAAGTTTCAAGGAGCTTTTTTTATTTCAGAGTTGGATAAACCATCTCTTTTAAGAAATACTGACAATACTTTGTATTCTTTTTCTATTACCAATAACAGTATAGATATTAAAAAACTCGTAGCTAGCCGTATGTTTGACGAAGCTTTTAACAGCGGAAATAATTTAATATTTGGTAAACCGGAAGATGGAATTATTACCGGATATGATTCTGAGAATTTGCAGATGTTTTTGTATTTATATAAGCCAGAAGAAAATATGCAAAAGAAGGATATAAATAAATTGCTGTTTTTAGTAACGCAAAAGAATTTTCTTCCGGATTTGTATAAAGATATAGACAATTTAAAGTACGGAACTCTTTATATTCTTGATCAATTTAATAATATTTTGTCTTATAATCACCCGTCTTTCAGAGATGATTATGACTATGATGAGGAAAAGAAAGCGTATGTTTTACATGAAGAAGATCCGTTTTATTTAAAAGAGGAAAAAATAGGTTTTAATGACTATAAGCTTTTAAATACGGATCCGAAGATTCTTAATATTCCGCGTTCAAAAGAAATTTTATCACAACTTGGCAGTGAAGATTTTGATGTGAATCAAACGCATTCCATCCGTTACAAAGGAATAAATTATCTTGTTTGCTCCGGTTATGCATCTTTTGCAAAAACTAAATTGGTATATTTTCAGCCAAAGAAACAAATTTATGGTCCGATTTATAATGTTTTATTTTGGATTATTATAAGCAGTTTTGTTATTGTCATTGCGATTACTATTATCAGTATATTTTTCAGTCAAATATTAACGAATCCAATCAATAAACTTGCAGAAACGACAAAAAGAATCAGTAAAGGGAATTATAAGTTACAAATAAAAACCAGAGGATTTTTTGGGGAGTTTACCGAATTAGCACAATCATTTAATAACATGGTAAAAATGATTGATGATTATAATGAAAATTTGGAAGAGCAGGTTCGTAACAGAACTGAAGAATTGAATAAGAAAAACATAGAATTGGAAAGAGCTTACGAAGAAAATAAAAAAGAACTGGCTATGGCTCAGAAAATTCAGACATCATTGATACCTAATGTTTTTCCGGAAACAAAGAAATTGTCATTTCACGGACTTTATTTACCAATGGAAACTATCGGTGGAGACTTGTACGATGTACATCAAATAAGCGAGAATAAATGGGGAATAGTGATTCTTGATGTTTGCGGACACGGAGTACCTGCGGCGTTAATTACTACAATGGCAAAAATATCGTTTAATGCGAATTCTAAAAAATATTTTAAAGCATCTGAGGTTATTGCTGCGGTAAACAATGAGCTTTGCGAAGCGATTCAAGATGTTGGTGATTATTTTACGGCTTTCTATTGTATTATAGATACAAATACTCACACTATTGATTATGTTAATGCTGCTCATAATGATTTATACATATTGAGATCTGATACGACGTTAGAAACAATGGTGCAAACTGGTCCGGTTGTCGGGGTAATTAAAAATTTAGAATATCCGTCAGAAACAATCAATTTCTCAATAGGTGATAGACTTGTAATGTATACCGATGGTGTAATAGAGGCCAGAAACGAACATAGAGAATTGTATGATAGCGATAGATTAAAAGAAATGATAATTGCAAATAAAGACAAAGATTTACGTGATTTTGTGACTATAATTTATGATGATATTTTAAAGTTTAAAAATAATGCACCGGATGATGATGATATTGCAATGTTGGCAATTGATATGAATAAATAAATAAATTTAAAAAAGATTTGCCTTATTGTTGATAATGAATTATCTTATCGAAGAGAAGTTTTATAATAGTTTTTTCCTTTTTGTACCCACTGGTCTTTGTTAAAGGCTGGTGGGTATTTTTTTACCTTGTCGGAATTTGCTTTTGTACATAAAAAAATGCACTTTTTGCAAATTATTCTTTTAACTGCAAAAAGTGCGTCTTGAAAATATTAATTCATCATTCACAAAATTAGAAAGAACCGTTAATTCGTGTTGAATATAATCCGAAGTCAGATCCCATATTAGCAAAGTTTAAAGTCTCTTTTTCCAAATCATAAACTGCGACTCTATTTTTTTGCTTTAAGAATGTTTCAGTCCATACACCGCTGGCTGACGGCACTAAAGTAAAATCCCAATATTCTTCGTCGTCTGCATTACCGTCATCGAGAATTATAATTTTTCTTGGTTCTACTGCCAAGATTCTGGTAGGTCCATAAAAACTGCTGTATTCATTTGTAGGAATATTAGTTGAAGACCAGCCGATTTTTTGTTTTCCGTCTTTAATTTCGTCGGTAGTCAAATCCACAATTGTCAAGGCTCCTCGACTGTAACGAGTAACTTCCGGAGTATTAGAAATATGTTTGTTTACATTTTCGCTTGTTATGTATAAGCAATTGTTTCCGGTTTTCATGTCGCTGACACCGATTCTGGTCTTACCGAAAAAGAATTTATTGTTTGAAGATGTGCATCCCAGCTCTGTTGTTTCAGGTAAATTCTCGTAAGAAAGTAATACTTTAGAATAAACAGCGGTGTTTGCGTTTAGTGTATAAATATTTATGTGGCTATTATGGCTATCTGCGAAAATTTTGTCGCTGTTGTATTCATTATACTTTATTTCAGCGACATATAACTTAGTTCCGTCTTCGCTTAATGCCATTGCTTGCGGAACTCCAGATTCCCAGCTTACATTAATTTCTGTAGGAATCAATGGTAAACTTGAGCTTGTTAAATCATAAACGCAAAGCTTGTAAGTTTTGCCGGTGATGTCAGCTCCGTCAGCTCCGGTTAATAAATATAATTTGCTTCCGTCATTGTTTATTGCCAAGCGAGCAAACGAAGCAACGAAATTATTATTAAATTTAAAATTATTTTTCACGTTATGAAAAGAAACCGGAGCATTAACGCCAGCATAATCAGAAGAGGAGTCTCCCAGGTAACTTAAGTCTGTAAGATAGTCGGGCAAAGCAAATTTATTCTCCATTTTAATCGTTCTGTCTTTTTCTTCGATTAACTTTTCACTGATATTTTCCTCACTTAACATTTTTATATAAAAATGCCCGTAACGTGTTAAATCGTTGTCGTTTGAAATATTTCCGAAAGCTATTGTAGTATAAACATTTCTGTTACTGTCATGAATTACCGAAAAAGCATTTTCGTATCCTTGCAAATTAGGAAGAGAATATTCATCGGAATTAGGATCCAGTAAAAGAGTTTCCAGTTCTACTTCGTTCGGGTCATCAATATCTATTGTATCTGTATGATCAGCTAAAGATTCATATAATTTAGAATAATGAGTCAGATGAAATTGTTTAAAGGCAGGTATGAAGTTATTATCTTTATAAAGATAATGCTCTGTAGGTATAATATGCGGTAAAAAGATAGCTTTTTCTTTTGCATCGCATGATAATTTAAGAGTTTTACTTCCGGAAGTTAATAAATCTTTAATTTTACTTTCGGTTAATACAGGAATATCAAAGATTTTATTGTTATCAATATTGAACCATGAGTAACCGTAAAAATCATCTCCCCACAATTTATTTCCAGCTTGATTTAAAAAGCGTTTGTCAAGTTTAACTTCCTCTTTCAATAGGATTTTGAATTTTGCTTTGTAGATTTCGGACTCTTTTGTTCCGAAGTAGATTTCAATTACATCATCTGGGATTACAACATCTGCACTTAAATCTAATGCACAATTTATAGAAGCTTCATTCCAATTATTTGATTGAATATTGTCGACGGTAACATCACCTTGTATTATGCCGGACGTATTGAAATTCAAATAGGATATCTTAGTTTTACTTCCGGATTCAATACTCAAACGGGCGTATTGGTTTATATCTTTTTTTCCGAAGCTGGCATTATCTATGGTATTATTTCCTTCCATATGTATGCTGTTATAGCCGCCGCCGTTTATTAAAAGATTATTTAACTTGGAATTTCTGATAGTCAAAGCTCCGTTTCCGAGAGATGCAGTAGCTTCTATTGTATTAATAGATAAATTATTTAATTTTACACCGTCTACGTTTACTGATAATTTTGAATTATCTAGAAGTTTAGAGCTTATTGAAGATGAAATTGTTAATTTTTTGTTTAATACAGCATTACCACCGGTAAAAATGTATTCACCGAAATCGTCTCCAAAATCAATTTGTTCTTCTCCGTAGGAAAATGAATAGTCGTTGATTGTTAAATTGTTGGAAGATTTATTCTCAGCTTTATCGATTATGTCTTGGAATGAAACATTGTTTTCTAAAATTTCAACAATATCGCTTGTGCATTCTTGCTTGTATTCTTCACCGGCGATTATATTTGATATTACGCAATGATATGTTCCGTATTCTGTAACCATATAGGAATTATTTTCTGAATCGGATAAAGGTTGATTGTCTTTATACCATTGGTAAGTCAATTTTGATATGCTGTCTGATGAATCAGTTTTAATTTTCAAACTTGTACCGCTTTTAGCGAAAGCTTTATTATCAACAATGATTTCGTTGTTGTAAGTGAATTCTGTAATTACCGGTTTTTTTACTTCAATAACGATTTTAGATGTAACGACTTTTGCCGTAGCTTGACCGATATTATCACCGGTAATAGTATTAGTTATTTCGCAATGATAAGTCCCCGGTATTGTTACGGGATAATATTCTGTTTTTATATCGGTAGGTTTATTATCAACAAACCATTGATAAGTCAGAATTCCGTTGTCATCAGTAGCGGCATTTATTTTCAATTCCGAATCTTTGACAAAGAAAAATGCGTTATCGGTATTGATGTTTAAAGTGTTGTATGTAGGACTGTACTTTGGAATTGAAGCATTTATTTTATTATTTACTGTTACTGACCAGCTTTTGTTGATATTTCCGAATGTTGCGGTAACAGTTGCATTCCCGATACCGATTGCCGTTATTGTACCGTTTTCAACTTTAACAATATTTTCGTCGGAAGATTTCCAGCTTATATTGTCTATTTTTTTGTAAAGCTCGATGGTTTCGCTTTTTCCTATATTAAGAGTGTAGCTGTCTGTTCCGGAAAAAATATCGTTTATTAAATAGATTGTTACAACTTCTGATTTTACGGATGCAGTTTTGGATTTTAATGTATTTGTTATTTTACAATAATATTTTGCATTCTCGTTCTCTGTTACAGATAATTTTTCGGTATAAGAATTTTGATTTGCATTTTTTATCGGTTCTTCATTTTTGTACCATTGATAAGTCAGTACTCCGTTGTCTGTGACATCGGCAACAACACAAAGTTCAAGTATTTGACCGTTTGTGAAATAATAATTGCTTAAAGACGGCTGTGTTATTATATTGGGAACCATAGCGTTTGTATTGTTTTCTTGTTCTTTATTATCAAATGATTCTGAATCTTTATTAGGGTCGGAGCAGGAAAATAAAATAAATAAATACGAGATGAATATTACTAAAGATGTTTTTTTCATAGTTATCTCCCCAAAATTGTTTTTTATTATCATGATTTTATGTGTAATTAAGTAAATGAAAATCTTAAATTATACTCTATTTTGGTATTTTTTTGCATATATAAAATAATAAAAACGATAGTTCGGTTTTTTGTAAAAACTTCCAATTAAGAACTAGATATGATAATTTATTAAAATAGGAGCTATATATGATTATGGATGAGATTAAAACTTTAAAAAAGGAATTAGGAAATAAGGTCGTAATTCCGGTACATCATTATCAAGCAAAAGAAATTGTAGATGTTGCTGATTTTGTGGGCGACTCTTATATGTTAGCTGTAGATTGCAGTAAAACGAATGCTCAATTTATTGTATTTTGCGGAGTTCTATTTATGGCACAATGTGCTGATATTTTGGGAAGTTCGGAACAAAAAGTTGTGATTCCGGTTCCTACGGCAGATTGTCCGATGGCTAATATGGCAAATTTAGCTACCGTAGAAAAAGTTTTTTCTTCATTGCCCAATAATGAAAATATAGCACCGATTGTTTATATGAATTCTTATGCAGATTTGAAAAGTTTCTGCGGTAAGCACGGCGGAAGTGTTTGTACATCGTCAAATGCCGAAAAAATTATGAAATATTATTTAGATCAAGGTAAGCAGGTTTTATTTTTCCCGGATAGAAATCTCGGTATCAATACAGCAATGAAACTCGGACTGTCTGAAAAAGACACTATCAACAGTAAAAATATTGCCGCATACAATAATGAAAGAGTAATTCTCTGGGACGGATTTTGTCCTATTCATCTAAATTTTACGGTTTCTGATGTGACAGAAATGCGTAAAAAATATCCGGAAGCAAAAGTAATTGTTCATCCGGAATCTACAAAAGAAGTTGTAGATAATGCTGACGACAGTGGTTCTACAGAATATATATTAAAGAAAATTGAAGCTTCACCGGACGGAAGTTCGTGGATTGTAGGAACGGAAAGTACTTTTGTTAAGCGGTTGGCTGTTCAATTTCCGGCAAAAAATATTTATATGCTTAAAGATTCTGTGTGTGCAAATATGGCGAAAACTACACCGGAACTTTTGCATAAAACATTGCTTAATGTAAAACAACATATTGAAAACGGAACGCCTTTGGAAAATATTGTAACTGTAGAGAATGAGTACAAAGAATTTGCTGCACAATCGTTGAAAAAAATGATTGAGATAGTGAGCAAGTAGGATTAGTAATGAAAGTTTCCGCAAAAGTTCGTTACGGATTTAGATTCATGATTAATCTTGGATTAAATTATCCTAATCAACTTGTACAAATAAAAGAAGTTGCCGACAAAGAGCAAATTTCATCAAAATATTTAGAACAGATTGCCGCCTCGTTGAAAAAAGCGGGGCTTGTAAAAGTTTCTCGCGGTGCAAAGGGCGGCTATTCGTTACTTCAATCTCCGCAAGAAATTTCGTTGTTGGATATTTATCATGCACTTGACGGCAACATTCAATTGACAGATTGTGATGACAATTTGTGCCCGAACGGAGATGAATGTATAATGAATTCGTTGTGGAAAGGGCTTTCGAATAATATTGAAGTATATTTTGCACAAAGGACACTTGCCAGCCTTATTTGTCAAAAGTAATAAACAACATTATTTCTTTTCGTTGCATTTCCTGTATTTTTTTGTAAAATGCCGTATTTTTGATGAATATATAAAAAACAATTGTAAGAATAATTTTCTACATTAAAAAGGAGATTCAAATGAAACTTTCCGGATATTTACTTAAAACAATCAAAGAAACACCGAAAGACGCTGATTTAAAAAGTCATAAATTATTATTACGTGGCGGTTATATAAAACAGGTCGGAGCCGGTATTTTTACTTATTTACCGATTGCATGGCGATCTTTAAAGAAGATAGAAAATATAATTCGTGAAGAAATGGATGCGACCGGATGTCAGGAAATCAATATGCCTGTAGCTGTTCCTGCGTCATTGTGGGCTGAATCCGGACGTTATGAAAGTGTAGGTGAAGAATTATTGCGATTTGATGACAGAATCGGCAGAAAAATGGTGTTGAGTATGACGCATGAAGAAGTTGTTACAGACTTAATTCGTTATGCGGTAACATCTTACAAACAATTACCTATGAAAGTTTATCAATTACAAACAAAGTTCCGTGATGAACCGAGAGTTCGCGGCGGTTTGATTCGAGTACGTGAATTCGTAATGAAAGACGCTTATTCTTACCATGATTCGTATGAAGATTTAAATAGATATTATCAAGAAATGTACAATGCTTATCATAAAATATTTAAACGCTGTGGCATCAATGCTCTTGCAGTTTCATCAGATACCGGAATGATGGGCGGTTCCGGGGCAGATGAATTTATGGCAGTAACCGAAGCCGGTGAAGATACTCTCGTAATTTGTTCTTCATGCGATTATCGTGCAAATAAAGAAGTCGCAAAAGCAAAACGTGATTATGTAAAAGAAGAAATGCAACCGATGGAAGAAGTAGCTACTCCGGGACAAAAAACTATCGATGAAGTTGCGACATTCTTGGGTACTACAGCAGAACATACTTTAAAAGCTGTTGTGTATTCTACCGGTGAAGAATTGGCATTTTGTGCAATCAGAGGCGATTTAGAAATAAACGAAACAAAATTACGTAATCATTTAAAGGCTAAAACTATATTTTTAGCAACGGATGAAGAGCTTGAAGCTGCCGGTATCGTAAAAGGTTTTGCATCTCCTATAGGTCAGACTTTTAATGGTAAAAAAGTTCGTATTATTGCTGATGAATCGGCTGCGAATTCTTCTAATCTTATTGCCGGCGGAAATAAGATTGATGTACATGTTAAGAACACAAATTTCGGAAGAGATTGGAATACTGATGAAGTTTTGGATATTTCCAGTGTAAATGAAGGCGAGGCTTGTCCGTGCTGCGGTAAAATGTTGACAGTAAAACGTGGAATTGAAATCGGAAATATTTTTAAACTTGGTACAAAATATACAGAATCGATGAAATGTGTGTATTTGAATAAAGAAGGTAAAGAAGTCCCTATGATTATGGGCTGCTACGGAATAGGTGTAGGACGTCTTTTGGCGAGTGTTTTGGAAGTTCGTGCAGATGAAGATAAAATTTTATGGCCGATTTCAATAGCTCCGTTTGAAGTAGAATTGATTGGATTGCATAAGGACAATCAAAACAATGTAAAAGAAATCTGTGAAGATATTTACGGCAAATTAAAAGCTGCAGGAATAGAAGTTCTTTATGATGACAGAAATGCGTCTCCGGGCTTTAAGTTTAAAGATGCCGACCTTATCGGTTCTCCGATAAAAATTGCATTAGGTGAAAAATCATTGCAAAACGGAGGAGCCGAAGTGACT
Organism: Spirochaetales bacterium; assembly: GCA_017624275.1. GTDB lineage: Bacteria > Spirochaetota > GWE2-31-10 > GWE2-31-10 > GWE2-31-10 > RGIG8597. The sequence continues at coordinate 22,917 of JAGANG010000009.1, forward strand.
GTCGGTAATAACGAAAAAGTTATGGTAGCATTGGATGATTTGATTGATACTGTGATAAAAGCAAAAGCTGAATTGTACAGTGAATTGAATAATTAACAGAAAGTTTTTTTTATAAAACAGAGATTAAAAAAAAGTATGGCTTGAGAGTGATTTTAATTCTAAAGCCATACTTTTTTTGTTGCAGTGTGTTTTTTTTATTCTTCCGTAATAAATATTTCTACACGTCTGTTTTTCTTTCTGTCTTTTTCTGTTTTATTAGAAGCAATCGGCTCGCTTGCTCCTTTCCCTTGTATTTCGGTATTTTTAGACGTGATTGCATTGTAGTGTAATAATTCTTTTGCAACAGCTTTTGCTCTTAATGCAGATAATTTCATTTGAGCTTCCGGGGTACCGCGATCTGCTGTATGTCCTACAATTCGGATGTGTTTATCTTTATATTTTGTAAGTATTTTAGCAATTTCTTTTAATCGTAACGCTTCTTGTTTTGTAAGAACGGCACTGTCCGGTTCGAAACTTATATTTTCAAGAGATAATTTCAATCCGTCGGTTGTCTCACTGATATTTACATCTTCAAGTTCTTGATCTTTTATATCATTTTCGATTTTTGCTAATTCTTTCTTTTTATCAATTGTAGATTCTATTTTATTCCAAACACGATTTCCGGAATCGACAAATCTGTACATGTCCATTGAACTGGTAATTATGACATAGTCACGTTCGTATATTTCTTTAAGCGGTCTGTTTTCTTTGAGGCTGAAAAAAAGTGTATTGTTTGAAGTCCCCGTTACTTTGTAGATTTTTGGGTCAATAGAATTATCACCTGTATTAGTAACATCAATATTGCAAATATATGAAATCTCTGCTGTTTGCAACGGATCGGAATCTACTCCTATGAATTTGTAACTAACTTTTACCGGAAGTTGGGAAATGCTGTTAGTAGAAAAAAAATCGTGGACTTCCAAACCTTCGGATTCCCAAGTAGTTCCCGGAATTACATTTTCATCGGGAAACATCGGAATATTTCTCATTACAGGGAAAATTGAAGCTACCGGAACAAAAGTAGTTCCTTTTGAATCTTTATGATACTTTACCAGAATGTTTTCTTTAATTTCTTGAATATCGTTGTTGTTGATATTGTCATTTATATAGTAATAACCGTCATCTTGTATCAGTGCGATTCCGGATTCATCAATTTCAATAATATTAGTATTTACCTTATAATATTGTGTATACAAAAACGGAGCACTGCGATTAATGCTTTGGGAACCTTGAATATTGGTTTCGACTTTGAACTTAGAACCGGGTTCGAATCTATATTTTAATTCGATAGAAAAGAGCCCGGTTTGAGTGAAGATAAATGCCAGAATCGGCAGAAAAATTTTAGTTGTAGTCAAACTCTTTTTCAAGTAATTCTTTGATTTTATTGAATGCTTCAACTTCGTCTTCTCCTTCTGTGATGATTTCGACTTCTGCACCTTCAAACATTTCAAGAATAATAGTTTGTAATACACTTTCTGGATTGGCTGTTTTGTTGTTATAATTAAGAGTAATTTTTGATTTAAATGATTTTGCAGCCACAGCGAGTTCGGCTGATGGACGTGCGTGTATTCCTTTGGAATTTATTACTGTTGCGTATCCTTTAGTCATTTTATTAATCTCCTGATGTGACTTTTAGTTATAAAATAGTGCATTTTAATATGTTTATTTTTTTATGTAAACTATTTTTACAAAAAGAGATGGCGTTCAAGTGACAAGTTTTTGACATTTGCTTAAATAGTATGTATAACCAAAACGGACTTTTTTATGTAGGATTAATTGTTTTATGGATGACAGAGATTATATCAGTGTAAGTGAATTGACCGATATTTTAAAAATGACAATGGAGAAGATTTTCAATCATGTTTGTTTACGTGGTGAAATATCTGGATATCGTCCGTCTTCTTCGGGGCATTGTTATTTTACTCTTAAAGATGAAGATGCAACTATCAGTGCTGTTATTTTCCGTTATAAATTGCCGCAAATAATGTCTTCATTCCATGAAGCCGGACTTAATACAATAGAAAACGGTCAGGAAGTTTTGATTGAAGGTAATTTGAGCCTGTACAAAAAAGGCGGTTCTTACTCTATTGTCGTAGAAAAAATGAGACCTGCCGGGCTGGGGACTTTGTATCAAAAGTTCGAATTATTAAAAAAGAAGCTTGAAGCTGAAGGACTTTTTGATAAATCCCGTAAAAAAGCAATTCCTGAACATCCGGAAAGTATAGGTGTAGTGACGTCACCTACCGGAGCTGCACTTCAAGATGTTTTGAATGTATTAAAACGTCGCAGCCCGCAAACAAAAGTTGTTGTGTTTCCTACAGCTGTTCAGGGTGAAGATGCGAAATATCAAATAGCAAAGGCAATACGTTATGCTGATAATCAGTACAGGAAAAAAGGTAAATATGCCGTTGATGTGCTTTTGGTAGTACGAGGCGGAGGTTCTTTGGAAGACTTGTGGGCTTTTAATGAACCGGAAGTAGCTTACGGTATTGCAGATTGTGAAATTCCGATAGTAAGCGGTGTAGGACATGAGATAGATTTTACGATTACAGATTTTTGTGCTGATTTACGAGCTCCGACGCCATCGGCGGCAGCAGAGATTGTCAGTCGCAATAACGGAGAACTTACGGAACAAATAGCGACATTGACTGTTCGGTTGGAAAATTTTATGCGAAATCAACTTATATTTGCCAAAAGTCGTTGTCAAACATACAATCAGGATTTCTTTTTGAACAGAATGCGTCGTATACGCAATGATTGTGCTCAATATTCTTATCTGGAAGAGCGAATAGAAATGTTGTTCAGAAATATGATGGAAAATAAAAGAAATCGTATTCAGTTATTTACGGAAAAAATATCGTCAATGAATCCGCAACAAATATTAAATCGTGGTTATGCCATGGTTTATGATAAAAACGGAAATGTAATTTCAGATTCTGCCGGGGTAAGCAACGGCGATGATATTTCTATAAAAGTAAAGAACGGTGAAATAAAGGCTATAGTGAATTAATTGATATTAAAGGAGTATTTTGTGAATCTCAGAGAAAGAAAGAGTTTACTTTCTAATTTGTGTTTTATTTTGACATTAATTTTTGTTGCAGTATTTTTTGTATTTCCGGTACAGGACAATTTTGTTTTATTGCGAGTGCGTTTGGTAAAATATTTTGCAATGATGATATTTTTTGGTGCGATAGCTTATATTTGCGGTCATGATAAAGAAGCGTGTAAAAGAAATGCCGGAGTGTTATTCAGTGCATTTGTATTTTCTGTTACATTCTTTTGGTCTCAATACGGAATCGATTTTGGTGATGACGGTTTAAATTCTACCGTATCTTGGTTTTTTGTTAATGACGGAATGCGTGGAGCTTCAAATCGGTTTTATATTGGCTCTACGGTTTTAAACGGAATTTGGATGAATTTACATACGCCTCCGTTGCTTTTGTGGAATCGTTTAGGTGCGGTTTTAATGATTACGATAGAATTCTTACTTGTTTATAAAATGTTTCGTAAATATAACGGTGCCATTGTCTTTTTAGGAATATTGACGGCTTGGTTGTCTTTACTCGGACTTCGAGGAACAGCAGAAATGGCGTTAAATTACAGTTCAATGCCGGCGTTTTTATCTACAATATTTATTTACTTTTTATATCTTGCAGATTTGTATTTTCAACAAGAGTTTGAAAATGATGCGATAAAATGTTTCGGATTTTCTAAAAGTAACATTTTGACATTTTTGACAGGTTTGTTGTCTGTAATGATTGTACTTTCACGTTTACCGATGTTTGTGTTTGTGATTTTTACCTTTTTGTATTTTGGTTACATGGCATTTAAAGCACGTAATGTGAAAATATTCCTTGGCAAAATGACATGGTTTGTCTTGGGAATTGCAGTAATGATGATATTACTTTTTATTATTTCGCAATTTGTAGACGGAATGGCAGAAATCGGAATGACTTTGCTTCAAAGTGCCAGAGATATGATTTTTCGAGCAGAAAAAGTAACTGCCGGTCCGGCTGCAAGTTTTGCCGGTGCAGGAAAAGTGACTTATTTGCAATTTTTAATTCTTTTGTATACCAAAGGAGCTGCAATTATTATTGTTGCTTCATTATTGTGGCTTTGTGTATGGATTTTTGGCGGTAAGGTTCTTTTATCGATAAAAAAGAAATTTAATCTCGGCGATAAAATTGAAAAAGTTTTGTTGTGCGTTATTTTTACTTTAGGAATGCTGCTGGTATTCGGGAAGATTTTAGCTACAACGTGGTATTACTTTTTTTATGGTTTTATTTTGTCTGTATATATTTTGCTGATAGTTCGTCGTTCGGCATGTAATAATTTATTTTTCTTTTTATATTGGGCTTTTGTTTGGGCGGTATGCTCTATGTTGGGGTCGAATACCGGGGTAAAACAAATGATTATGGGAGCTTTTTTACTTTGTCCGGCAATAATGGCAGCAATACAGAATGAAGTAAAAAATGAAGGGGTGATTTTTCAACGCCGAGAATCTGCCTTGATTATTGCTGCAATGGTGGGATTTTTGGTGTTATCATGTTATTCAAAGATTTACGATGTTAATTTGCGTGATGTAGATAAATTTCATTGTAATGCAGAAATTAACGATCCGTTTTTTGCCGGTATAAAAACAGGTGAATTGCGTGCAAAAGAAATCGATAAAGTAATGAAAATTCTTCGTACCGAAATGAAAGAAAGTGACACATTTTTATGTTTTAACAGTATTCCGATGTTTTATTATGCATTGAATAAAAGATTTATGCTTTCAGATCCATGGATAGTGCAAATGGGAACTGCTGATGTGAAAAATCAATTGGACACATTACGAGCAAGAAACCAAAGTCCCGATTATGTTTTATTTTCGATTTATTCCGGACGAGATTCAGATTGGAGTAAATCAAAAGTGAAATGCAGTACCGGGGAAGAGGAAAAATATAATATCATTACGAACTTTGTGACTCACCCGGAATATGAAACGATATTTAAGGATGATTATTTCCTTATATACAGAAAGAAAAAATAAGGAATAGCTTTGTGTTTTTGAACAATGTTTTAGAAGTAAGTCAAATTTTTTTGCCGCAATTTTCTTTCCCCGGAATGGTAGCTGTTGATGCTACTGCGGGGAACGGTCACGATACTTTGTTGTTGAGCCGATTGGCAGGGAAAGAGGGGCGTGTCATTGCGATGGATGTGCAAGAGGCGGCAATTGACAGTACGAGAAGTCTTTTGGTTGCTGAAGCAGAGTTTGATAATGTTGAACTTGTGCTTGATTCTCACGCAAATGTTAAATCTTATTTAGACGGGCAAAACTTACAATTGGCGGTGTTCAATCTCGGATATCTTCCGGGCGGCGATAAAAGTATTACTACAAATTCGAATGAAGTGATTAAATCGTTAGAAGATTTGTTGCCGCTTTTGGTATCCGGAGCGGCAGTTTTTGTAACTGTTTATCCGGGGCATTTACCCGGACAAAAAGAGGCTGTCGCATTGGAAGAATATTTTTCCAATTTACCGCAAAAACAATTTTCTGTTATGAAAAGTTTATTTGTGAATCAGAAGAATTCACCGCCGCAGTTTTTTATTATCAATAAACGCTGATATTTGTAATCTCTTATTCTCCTTAACTTTTTTATTCATTAATATTTAAAATAATATATTGACTCCGGAATCTTCAGGAAGAACATTGATTGCACTTACGGAAACGTATCCTGCACGAACGGCACCCATGTCTGTGATTAAGTTCGGATCGCTATGTTCGCGAAGTTCGCCTTTTATCCATACGTATTCTTTTCCGACGGGAGATTTGAAAGTTACTATTTCATCCCGATAGCGTGTTTCTTTAGATGGAATCGTTCGTTTTATTCCGGCAAATTTTCCTTCTCCGCCGGGGAAGTTTACGTTTATTAGGTGACGGTTGTTTTTCGGATGAGTTTTGGCTGCTTGAACCAAGGAGTCAAAATGTTTATCGAGAAATTTTGATATTTGCTCATAATTTATATGACAAGACGTAATGCCTAAAGTGTCTTCGCCGTTATGTGCAATTCCGGATGATAGTGAGATTGCGGGGTAACCATGTACTACAGCTTCTTTTGCGGCACTGACTGTTCCCGAATAAAGTGTATCCATACCGATATTGTAACCGAGATTTATTCCCGAAATTATCAAATCGGGTTTTACGGGAAGTAAACCGCAAAGTCCTACATTTACACAATCAGCCGGAGTCCCGTCGAGAACCCAGAATTTTTCTGATTTTTTTATCAACATCATGCCGTCGGTAAAGGTAATGCTGTGAGATTTTCCGCTTTGTTCTTTGTACGGAGCGATGACGTAGACTTCATTATTTCGTTGAGAGAAATATTCTTGTAAAAATAATAATCCTTCGGCTTGATAACCGTCGTCATTACAAATCAGCAATTTCATTATTTTTCTCCAGACAATTATTATTTAGTTGATTATATCGTAATAATTATAATTTTTTCAAATTATGAGATTGCAAAAACTTTTATTAGGTGAAATAAATTTATTTTATTTTCTGTTTTGTTACGCCGATAAAGTAAGATAAATATGTGATAATCAGGACAATACAATATAAGCGAGAGGTTTGTCATGTCAGATAAAACATTTACAGCAGGAAGTGAAGAAGATTTTATTCGAATGTTGCAAGAGCAAATGGCGAATGGAGGCATAAGTGACGATATTGATTTATCGAGTTTGACTTTGCCGGATGATGCTCAGGATGGTTCTGCGGAAGACTCAGAAAAAGAAAAGAAAGAAAAGAATAAATTTCAGCGTCCCGTAACTTTAGCTGACAGAATAATAAAAATAACAAAATGGAATAGGGCTGTTGTTGAAAACGGAATTAAAGTGGTAATGTACTTCGTTATTCCGCTAATTTTGAATGTTTTACTTTTGTTTGTTTTTTCCGGTTTTGATGCTTTTACTAAAATAATTTTGTTATTGGCAATAACCGGCGGTTTTTCTTTTTATTTGTATTTGATTTTCCGTTCTCAAACAGAAGTTGCTACAGATGCGGCAAAACATGTTCTTGATGATATGGGAAAGGGGAATTTAGCATTTGATATTTCCAGTGATAAAGATTTGCAAACTTCACTTTCCGATTTGGCAGAACCTATTGATAACGTTATTAAAGAAATGTCTGACAGTATTTCCAAAATAGAACTTTCTGTTCTTGATATCGTTGGTAACTCTGATGCATTGGCGTATTTTGCCAATTCAATGGCTGATAAAACAACGCAACAGGAAGATGCGATTTCTAAAATTGATAATTCAACAAAATTAATGAATGAATCAATGCAGTATATTAAGAAAAATGTTGAGTTGGCATATCAGAATTCTAAAGACTCAATCCAAGAGGCTGATAACAGTTCTGTTGAAATTTTGTCATTGATTTCAGAAATGAAAAACATAAGTCAAATCTCTGATAAGATTGTAGAAACAATGCATCAGATTGGAGAAATTGCAGATGAAACAAACTTGTTGGCGTTAAATGCGACTATTCAGGCAGCTCATGCAGGAGATGAAGGACGTGGATTCGTTGTAGTTGCATCTGAAATCCGAAATTTATCAGAATCGAGTGCGGCAGCGACAAAATCAATTTTCCAAATTATTGAAAATATGGTTACTTCTATTGACCGCGGTGTAACAGTAAGTGAAAAGTCAAAACATGCGTTGTCAAAAATTATTAACTCTATTAAGGCGACTGAGGACTTGATGGAAGAAATCAACACGTCTATCAACCGTCAGACCGGTGAAACTGATAAATTGAAAGGCAGTGTGGAAGATATTAAAGATTTAACTCTTAATATCAACTCTGATACTCAGAATATGAAAGAGGCTATCAGTAATTTGGCCGGACAGGCTCAGATATTGAATGGAATTATCAAGCATTTTGATGTTAATGCGGCATCTGTCGGTTCCGATGCAATATTTGGAGTTGATGGGTAAGAGTGTTTATCTTTTATGCAAACTTGTGTCGGTATCGATTTTGAAACTGCAGATTATGAAAAGAATAGTGCATGTTCACTGGGGCTGGTAGTTTTAGAGAATTTTGAAATTACAGAAAGTCGTTATTGGCTGATAAAACCGCCGACATCTTATTTTAGACCGGAATTAGTAGATATTCACGGTCTGCGTTGGAATGATGTAAAAGATTCTCCGACTTTTGAAGAAATCTGGTCGGATGTTGAGTCGTATCTTTACGGGCGGTTATTGTTTGCTCATAATGCGGGTTTTGATGTTGCGGTATTACGTGCTCTTATTGCTTTTTATCGACTTTCACACCAAAAAATAAGTTATTTTGATACTCTTCAACTTTCTAAAGCAGCTTGGAATCATTTGCCTCGTCATAAATTGAATATTTTAGCAGAGTATATGGGAGAAACTTTCCAACATCATAATGCTTTAGCTGATGCAAAAATGTGTGCTAAAGTGGTGAGTAAAATAGCAAATGAGAATCAAATATCAGATATTACAACTTTGCTTCGTCGTTATAATTTAAAAGTTAAGAAAATTTAGAGGCACAAAATGGTAAGCGTAATTGTTCCGATTTATAATGCAGAGAAATATTTAAATGAATGTATATCTTCTATTTTATCGCAAAGTTACAAAGATTTTGAATTGATTTTAATTGATGACGGTTCTAAGGATAAGTCGTTGAATATTTGCAATGAATTTGCAAAAAAGGATTTACGTATTATCGTTGTTCATCAAGAGAATTCTGGAGTTTCAGCAGCTCGTAATAATGGGCTTAAAAATGCGAAAGGAGAATTTGTTGCTTTTGTAGACAGTGACGATTATGTAGAAAAGAATTGGCTGGAGCTGTTAGTTAAAGCCATAACTACAGAAGAGGCTGATATTGCTGTTTGCGGAATGAAGATTGATAAGCAAGAAAGAATACTTTCAAAAAGTTCTGAAGCAAAAGAAAATATACTCTTAGATTTGCAAAAATGTGGGTTAATGTTTTCTACTTTTAATAAATTGTATCGTCGTAATTTAATTCATTCAGATTTTAATGAAGGGCTAAAATTTGGTGAGGATTTACTTTTTAATTTGGAGTATTTTAAGAATATCAAAACAATAGCTATTGTTTCTCAAGCTCTTTGTTTCTATAGAAAAGATAATCCGATGTCTGCTACTGCAAATTTTAGAGAAGATAAATTTAAAGATATTCTCTATCTTTATAAAAAAACCCATAATTTTTGTGAAACAATTAATGACAGTAATATTCGCAAAAAAATGTTGAGAAAATTTAATACTTTGCATGTTTGGGATTATTTAGGTAATTTGCAGCGTTTAGTTGAATCAAAAAAGAATTCATATAGGGAAAATTATAAATATTTTGAGCTTATTCTATCTGATATTGATGATAAAAAATTTTTGAAAGAAGGTTTTTATGCTTTTACCTCTTTTAATAAAAAGATTATTGCTTATTTTGCATATAAAGGCTTAATTAATATGTTGTTGATTTCTTTTAAAATGAAATTTATTGTGAAGAAAATACGAATGAAGATTAAATAAAGGATTTTAATAAAATATTTTTCAGTATTTTATCTCTAAAATATTGAATTTCATTTTTTTTTTTTATACAATGCGGATGTTTTTTGGGATGGTGAAAAAACATAGCTATACAAAAAAATAAATCAAATAATCTTACTGTTTTATAAGGAGTTTATTCTGTCAACTAAAGAAAGAGATAGGGATTTGGAACCTAGAGTTAATGAAGATATTCGAAGTCATGAGGTTCTTTTAATTGATAAGGAAGGAAATAAAGTTGGTGTGGTGCCGTTAAAAGAGGCATTAGAGCAAGCAAGGGAAGCAGATTTAGACCTTGTCGAGATTTCACCAAATACTAAACCGCCGGTATGTAAGATCCTTGATTACGGAAGATTTAGATTTGAAAAAGAAAAAAAAGAGCGGGAAGCGAGAAAAAAACAAAAGAAAATTGAAACTAAAGAAATTCGTTTGCAACCGGGAATTGATTCTCACGATTATAGTTTCAAATTGGAGCATATAAAAAACTTCTTGGCTCATGGAGATAAAGTAAAAATTACAATTAGATTTAAAGGTCGCCAAATGGCTCATACTGATTTAGGTCGTAACATTTTGCTTAGATATAAGGAAGATTTGACCGGAATCGGGATAGTTGATAGCGAACCTGTTTTTGAAGGAAAGAGCATGTCAATGATAATTGCTCCGATGACTAAGAAAACAAAACAGTAAGAGGAAAAAGATTGTACATCGATAGAAACTAAGGTGTGTTAGTTTTTTTATTTATAGTGCAATCGGTGCTGCCTCTTTTATTGTTGTTTTAATTATATATTTTAAAAAAGGAGATCTTTAATGAGTAAAATCAAGCTGAAGAATAACAAAAGTGCAGCAAAAAGATTCAGAGTAACAAAAAACGGTAAGGTGCTTTACAGTAAACAAGGTAGAAGACATATCCTTACAGGTAAGACATCCAAAAGAAAAAGACAATTAGGAAAAGTCGGAGTTCTTAAAGAATGTGAAGCAAAAAGAGTTCGTAAACTTCTTCCTAACGGATCATACTAAAATTAAGGAGTAAATTATGCCAAGAGCTGTATCAGGAACTGTTCATAAAAATAGAGTAAAATCAGTATTGAAAAAAACAAAAGGATATAGAGGAGCTAGATCAAAGCTATACAGAACAGCTAAGAATGCAATGATTCATGCTCTTTCTTATGCTTATATCGGTAGAAAGCAAAAGAAAAGAACTTTCCGCCAATTGTGGATTGCCAGAATTAATGGTTTTTGCAGAAATGAAGGAATTACATACTCTTCATTTATTAACGGATTGAAAAAAGCAAATATAAATATTGACAGAAAGAATCTTTCTAATTTAGCTATTGAAAATCCAGAAGCATTTAAAGAATTAATTGCAAAAGCAAAAGCTGCGTTAAATTAATAAATGTAGATAATTTTTTATTTCTAATAACAGAATATTTTGTAATTAGTTTGCTTAAATTAAAACCTTTCATTATGAAAGGTTTTAATTTTCTAAAATACAGAGATTTTTATATATTAATGTTGTGATGATGATTTGGGGAGGAAGATTGTGGATATTAACAGAATTGAAGAATTATTTGAAAAAGTTAGGACTGCAGGAAAAATAATTGCTGAATATAAGCAATTGTTAGAAACAGAACGATCTAAAGTAAATGAGTTAAAAAAAGAAATTGTTTTCTTGAGAAAGGATAATCAAACTCTTAAAGAAGAGAATGAAAAGTTAAAAACACTTTCTTCTACTGCAGAAAAGTTACATAAAGATTTGGAAGATAAGATAATCTCAATGCTAGATGTTTTGCCTGATTTTGAATCAATTAAAAATGAATCTTCGGTTGCTCCTGTTGTAGAAACAATTTCTCCGTCTATTATGGAAATGGATTTTGAAAATCCTGAGGAAAATTTTTCAGAGAAAAATGAATCTTCAATTTTTAATGCAACGGAAGAAGAGTCTGAGGTTGGTGACATAGAAGAGTCAGTTATTATGGAAGCTCCTATTGCACCGTCTATGGATGATAATCCATTTGCAATGGATGAAAATGAAGGAGAATTTGAGTTTGAAAATGTTAATTCTTCAGTAGAGGATACAAAACTTCCTTATTTTGAATCGGAAGAAAATATTGATTATAAAAATATGTTTGCTTTTGAAAATATGTTTGAAACAGATCAAAACTCAAAAAATAACGAAAAAAGATTGGGTAGAGAACTTCCTAAAGGTGTTTTATAAATTTAGTTAGTAAGGTTGTCATTTTATGGAAAAGTTTACTTTTGATATCTTAGGGGAAAAAATGAACATCTCAATAAAAAAAGAAGATCATGATGATGTCATTGCTATTCTTAAATTTTATAGAAAGAAAGTTCAAGAATTAAAAGAACTTTATCCGCATAAATCACCTTTGGAAATAGCTATTTTGGCAGGAGTTAGAGTAACTGACGAATATTATTCGTGTTATAAAGAATTAACTTCTCCTATAAAAAGAGAAAATAATAATTTTGATAAAATACTAAATGAGTTAGGGAAAGAGCTTGATTTAGTTATAAAGTCATGATATAAAAATACTGCCTGCGTTGCTCGTGTGGTGAAGATTGTATTCGCCGCAACTCATAATTCAGGGATCTCAATATCAATTTGTATAATATCGGCTGTTTTTCAGAAGGTAGAGTGCAGAGTGAGGGAACCCACCTTGTATATCAAGGGTAGAATTTCAAACTTCACACGTCCACGGCATCTGCGGGTTTTTTTTATGATATAGATTCTATAAAAAAATAATTATTTTATGGATTTAAGTATGTTGGAAGATTTTAAAAGTGCATTACAAAAATTAGATGCGATAGAAGAAAGATATAATGAATTAAATGAGAAAATTTCAGATCCAGCAATTCTAGATGATCAAAAAACTTATAAAACCTTAACAAAAGAAGTTTCTTCTATTGAAGAAATAGTTGTTGCTTATCGTGAAATGAAAGAACGCTGTAAGCAATGCAATGATACAGAAGAGCTTTTACAAATAGAAAAAGATCCGGAAATGTTGAAAATGGCTCAGGAAGAGTTGTCTTTATTAAAAGAACAAATCGAGAAAGATAAAGACAATCTTAAAATGTTATTGATACCGCCGGATCCTCTTGCAGGGAAAAATATCATTGTCGAAATTCGTGCTGGTACGGGTGGAGAAGAGGCTGCTTTATTTGCTATGGAGCTGTATCGAATGTACAGTCGTTATGCAGAGGTAAAAGGCTGGAAAACAGAAATAATTGATTGCAATGAAACGGAACTTGGCGGAGTAAAAGAAATAATTTTCAATGTTGCCGGTAAAAATGTTTATGAACATTTGCGTTATGAGTCCGGTGGGCATAGAGTACAGCGAATTCCGGAAACAGAATCAGGCGGGCGAGTTCATACTTCTGCGGTTACTGTAGCAGTGCTTCCCGAAATGGAAGAAGCTGATGTAGAAATACGTCAGGAAGATTTACGTATAGATGTTTTGCGTGCAGGTGGTGCCGGAGGTCAGCATGTAAATAAAACAGAATCGGCAGTACGAATTACGCATTTACCTACAGGGATTGTAGTAAAATGTGAAGATCAACGTAGCCAACATCAAAATAAAGCTTCAGCAATGAAGGTTTTATTGGCAAGATTATATGAAAAGCAACAAAGTGAATTAATGGGGGCCAGAGCTGAAATGCGTAAAAATCAAGTAGGTTCGGGCGATCGTTCTGATAAGGTCAGAACATATAATTTCCCTCAAAACCGAGTTACTGACCATCGAGTAAATGTAACGTTGTATAAACTTGATCAATTTATGGAAGGTAATATTGACGAGATTATAGAAGCTTTAAAAATCAGTGCTCGTGAAGCTCAATTATTAGAGCAAAATTTATAAGATTAAGAATTTTATTTCCCTTACAAATAGGATTAATTATTCTGTTTGTAGGGGATTTTTTTTGCAGAAATGTAAAAAAAAATCTTTATGTATTTATTATAAATATATTGAATAAATATATATGGAGGTTTATATGCTAAAAAAAATTAACTGTTATTTGTGTATCTTGTTGTTACTGCTTATTAGTTGTCAGGATTTGGATGGGAATGGTTCTGAAAAAGTAGAGCAAACGGATAAGAAAGAGCAAACTCAACCGGAACAAAATGACAAAAATAATCAGAATGGACAGGACAATCAAAATGGTAATGAGAATGAAGACGAAGAAGATGATAATGAACCTAAAAATAAAAATTTAGGCAGTATATTTTTCTTTGGTAACAGTCATACGTTTAATACAGCTAATCTGGAAACAATGATTAAAGAAAACGGATATGAGGCAAAGATTTATCATATTCATACCGGCGGTAATATTCCTTTGGGAAATGATAATTATATCAATGAAGTTGATAAGTTATATAGTTTAGGATTGGTACAAGGACGAAATGACCATTTATCCAATTTGTTATCACGCAAAAGTACACCTGAAACTAATTTATTTCCAGAAGATTTATCTTGGATTGTAGTTCATGACGGAACTATAATTAATTCATTGACATCTGCTGGAGCATTTATGGGGCTTGCATCGTCTTTAGGGGCAAAGGTAGCATGCTATCAATCTTGGGATTTAAAAGGGCAATCTGCTTATGCTGCTAAAAAATTTCAATTACCTATGATACCGGTCGGTGGAGTTATTCATCATCCGGATGCAGAATTGACTAAAGATGAGACTCCAACTAATCTTGAATATCAAGTATCCGATGGACACATGAATAACAAAGGAAAATATATTTATTGTGTTCTATTTACCCATTTCTTTACTGGTTTGTCTATTGATGAAATTCAAGGTACAGGTAGTCTTTCGGGATTGACAGAGGAAAATAAGAAAGAGATGAAAGAATTAATGAAGAAAATAGTAACAGATACTGATAAAATATTTAAAGATATAAAGCCTTATTATGAATGTGTTAAAGATTTTGGTAATTTCAAAATAGATAAAGCATGCAAGTCTATAGAGCCTACGAAAGAATATATAGTAACACTTCAACTTAGTCAGCCGGCTGTTTTTAAGTTACCTGAGAGTAAGAATGGTAAAAAATTAAAAGTAGAGGTGAAGAGTAATAAAGAAAATATTATTCCTGATATATGGTTTTATGATGTGAAAGACAAAAAATTGACTGAACAAAGTACTAATACCGGGTATTTGCAAAACTATACTTTTACGGGTAAAGGTGAAAATTGGGAAACAGATGGTTCAAAAATGTTGATTATTACTCGTCGTGGAAAAACAACAAAAGGAGGAAATATAGATGATAAAACATTTGAAGTTGAAGCTGATGATTTTGGGTTTGATACAGTAATCGAAGAGTCGGTAAATGAAACTGTAGATTTCAAAATTACAGTATCTTTTGTTGACTAAATAAATTTGTGTCCTTAAAAAAAATTGGGGCTGTCCTTTTTTCTTGGACAGTCCCAATTTTTGTGTATTACAAACTATTTTTTAATAAAATGACACTGAAAGTCCTACAGAATAGCTAGATTCACAAGGTTTTATTTCATTATAAACCGGTGTGGCAAAAGCTGTTGCTTGATAGTCGTTCTTTTTTAAATATTGTGCAATTCCCCAGAATGCCCAAAAAGCTCCCGCACCTAAAAAGAATAACCATGAAGAACCGAATAATATTCCGCCTGTATAATACAGAATCTGTAGGGTATCAACTGTAGCCCAGCCGACACCCCATAAAACGGCTCCGGTTACAGATAATGCAGCAAATCCAATTGTACTTAATACAGCTCCTATCAATATGTATTTCTCATATTTTATAATCCAATCAAAGAAGCCGTTTTGTTCAATTTGTTTTTTCTCATTGTTGTCTTTCATTAAAAGAATTTCTGCATCGTTTGACGATTCTAATGCATCTGCAAATGTGAATCCTTCAATCTTGATGTTTTTGTTAGGAATATCGGAAAATTTTTCAGAAGCAAATCCTACAAATGTTCCGAAAACGAAAAATAAGACAGAACACAATAAAAGTTTTTTGTTCATTTTCTACTCCTTAATAATTTAATAATCCTCATGTTTAAGGATTTTTTTTAGCTTATTATTAAATTAGTCAAAGTCAAGAAAAAAACATATATTTATAGTTTATTCAGAAGTTGTTTTACTTTATAGCAATAAATAAAAACAGGCAGCAAAGAACAATGTGAATTTTTAGTTCTTTCGCCGCCTGATAATAAAGAAAGTCTTTTATTTTTTTATTAATATTAATACGTCAGACTTATTGATTGTTATTTTACCGCCAGAAATTACCCCTAAAGATTTTGTTCCCGCAGCTTTATTGTTTACAACAATGTCGTATTCACCGGCAGGAAGGTCATAAGTCACTTTAGCTTTAGGATCTGCATTAACAAAACCAAAGATTTTATCTTCGATATTTACACCGAGAGATTTTTTATTTGCACTTTCAAGAATTTTTATATCTTCTTTTTTAGCACTGCCAAGTTGAGAATAATTTTTTCGTAACTCGATTAAACCTTGATAAAAATCAAAAAGTTCTTGATTAAGTGAAATATAATCGTAGTTGATATAGTTTGTTTCATTATCTGCAAAATAAGAATTTGGACTTGGTGTCATAAAAATTACGTTGTCGGAAGCTTTTCCCGGTTCACCTTTTGTAGTTAATTCAGGAATTCCTTGTGCAGTTAAGTCCGGAACGATTTTACCTCTTGCCCATTCTTGTCCGATATGCATCATCAACGGTCCTTGACATAAAAACAATGAAACTGCTCCGATTTTGTGTGCTGCAAGTAATTTTGGAGAAAGCTTCAAATATTTTTTAACATCTTTTATTCTGTTGATGCTTCCGTTTTTATTTTTTATGCAATAAGTTCCTGATAAAATTCTCATCATATCACCGAGAGTTGCGTCATCATGAGATTCTATATAATTAACGACAGTTGCAGAATCCGGTGTTGCAGTTCCTTTCCAGTATGCAGCCAGTTTTGACGCAGTGTCAGAATTACCGAGCATAAAAGCTGTTCCTGCAACTGTAGGTCGATTGTCTCCGCCTCGAATTGCCGCACGAATATCATCGCACCAGTAAGACCAACCGCAATCTTGAAAATCTTTTCTTATAACGGCACCTTCACCGCCCCAAGGTTCGGCAATCAGGAAAACTTCAGGATTAATTTTACGAGTTTCTTCAGCAATAGCTTCTACTGTAGCACGGTCAAATGCTGTAGCCAAGTCGAAACGGAATCCGTCAATTTTGTATTCGTTCATCCAATATTTTAATGAATCGATTACTAAGCGACGAACCATTTTTCGACGGCTTTCTAATTCGTTTCCGCAACCAGTTTTTTCTGTTTGTTTGAAATAAAATTCATAATCGATAAAACGCAATGGATTAATATCATTTTGAGAAACATGGTTATAAACAACATCCATCAACACAGTAAAACCTTTTTGGTGTAAAGCTTTTACCATATCACGCATTTCTTTTACTGCAACTCCGTTAAGTCCGTTCCATTCTCCGTCCTTATTTGTAGCATCTGAAGCGTAAGAACTTTCTGGTGAGAAATAATTGGTAGTCATGTATCCCCAATAGTTTCTGCGGTAAACATTCCAAGAATTTTTTACTCCGAATGCAGCTTTTTCGAATTCCGGAGCTTCGATTTCACTTATTTCTTGTAACGGTAAGAATTCAACGGTATTAACTCCGAGTTTTTCCAAATAATTTATTCCGCCGACTTCTGCATTAATCATTCCGAGGTAAGTTCCCGGATTAGCAGATTTTGCAGAATCATGAGTAGTCAAATCCTTTAAATGGGTTTCCATAATGACAGCTGTGCTGATGTTACGTTTTGTCCAGTCTGTTCCTTCCCAATCATATTTTGATGTATCGTAAATTAAACTTCTTGTCCGCATAGGAAATTCGTTACATGATACAATCGCTTTTGAATACGGATCGGCAAAAACGCTGTCCATAGGCACTGTAGGTGTGATTCGTTTTGGCTCATAACTTCTCTCTGTGATTCTGTAACCGTAGTATTTTCCCCACATTTCACCGGCTTGAGAATATTCAAATACTTGATTACCGTCATTTTTCATAGGATGAATTTCGGCTTGTTCTAAGTTGTCGCCGGGATGATTAAAGAAAACAACGTCAACTTTTACTCCGCGAGGAACAAAAAGTCTGAAAGTGGATGTACCGTCTTTATATGTGTAACCAAGTTCTTTGTCTGTGTACATATCGTTAAAACGAAGTTGCAGCAAATATGATGTGTCGATTTTTGCAGAACCTTCGCTTCCGGCACTGTTAAAAGATATAGTGTATTCGACACCTTCTTTGAAAGATGCAGAAGTTGTCAAATCAAGATTTGGACCTTTACGCTCAGAACTTAGTATGTCCACTTTGGGGGAAATCTCAAACTTAATTTTGGCAAAATCTTTGTCGAGTTTAGAACATTGCAATCTAATCTTATTGTTGTCGATTAAATTTGCATTTTTGATTTTAAAATCCGGGCTTTGTGCAAAAGCTCCGAAGAGAACTGAAAATAATAATGCAATAAATATTTTCTTTTTCAAAGTATACTCCTAATGTTTTGATTTAATGTGAACATCGGAGTATAAAAAATCAATCAATAAAAGTAAAGATGTAGAAAAAAAGACCAATTAATCAATACGAATGGAATTCCAAAACTCTTCAGATTTATCTTCTGTCAAAAGATCTTTATAAAAACTGCTTTGAGAAATAACATGAACTCTGTTCTCGCAACGTAAATAGACTGAACGCTGATAGATATTGTTCTTTTTTACTTTGTAAGAGAACTCAAAACTCTTATATTCAATGGATTTCTCATCAAGTCCTCTTGGTTTCCAGCCTTTTTTATATGCAGGTCTGACACTTTGTTTCATGAATAATTGATCTCGTTTTACAAAATCATCTAAAATTGCACCGTTGTTTAAATCATAATGACGGATTGCTATTACAACAGAGCTTTCATTATAAGCTGCACCTTTGTCCAGAAGTAAATTGTCGTAACGCATCATGTCGGCATAATCCGGCGACTCTTGCATATCCTCAGGTACTTGATAACGAAAACCTTGCTTTTTCTGAAACTTTAATGGTTCAATATTTGCAATTTGATTACGTAGAACGTAGGATGAAGCTCCGGTATATTGATCTACAATTTGGGTTCTGGTAGTTTTACAACTGAAAATAACGAGTAAAATCGAAAGATATAAAATTTTTTTAGACATAAACAACCTCTGTATATTTCCTGTCAGACAAATTATTTTTTCGGCGAAACAGAGTATAAAACTGTAGTTTTTTTATGATTTTGGAAATATATAAAGTAACTAATGTTTTTTATTTATTTTCCTTTTGAAATAGATTAAACTGACTCCCAAATTTTTGTATTTAATTACAAGGGAAATAACGGAGATTTGTAATGGCAATACTTCCGGCGGTGAAGATTCAAGAATATTATGAAAAATATCAATCAAAAGAATTATTTTTTAATAAGTCGATTCGCCAAGAAACCGGGCTTGATACATCTAAAGTTATGTTAAAAATGTGCGGAAATATGTTTCCGTGTGTTTTGTATTCATGCTCAATGAGTTATGCAAAAATTGTAATGAATCTTGATGAAGAAGCTTTTTCCATGATTCAAAATGCTAAGAATGCTTTAACATTGCATTTTTCATTTTTGCCGGATCAACAAAAACACGACATCCAATTTTTTGTCAGTTGTACAACAAAAGCATTGAAATCTTTTAAAATAAATAATGGTCGTGATACCTCATATATAATAACTCTCGCTTTTTATCAGAAACCACCGGACGATTTGATTGAAATATTAGGAAAGGTTTTAGAATCAATAGAAAATTTTGAAAAACGTAAAGAGTTGCGAATTAAGTTGGATAAAAAAATTGCGGACGAGATTGGTTTTATTTCTCAAAAAGCTCTTATCGAAATAGATTCTATTAATCGACCGTGTATAATCACAGATATTTCTGCTTCCGGATGCGGTGCGATTTTAATGTTACTGAAGCCTGATTTAATAGTGAATAAGACAATTAAGATTACATATCATTTGCAAGATTTGAAAATGCCTAATTTGATATTAACAGGAGTCGTAAAGCGTTATGAACAAGTTGAGAGCAAGAAACTTTTGTATCAGATTGGTATTCTTTACGATTTGGAATCAGTTCCGTATAAGTATAAAAATATTATCAACGGCTATATTGACGAATTGGAACATAAAATTAAGTTTAACAGATAAAATAAAAAAAACAGCATTCAGAATAGTTGAATGCTGTTTTTTTTGGTATTTATGTATCACAATCAGTCTTTAGCAATACTTTTAATTAATTCTAATAATGAATCTAATTTTTCATGTGTTACTAAAGGATTTAATAACGTAAATTTCAAGAAAACTTTTCCGTTATACACTGTTTGACCTATTACAACGCCGTGTTTGTGTATTAATGCACGTCTTACACGTTTATTTGTATCATCTGTAGCTGCAATTCTAAAAACGACAGAACTGATTTCCGGTTCTGTTACGGTTTCAAACTCTGCGTCATCTTTAAGGCGAGAATACAAATACGCTGCATTTTCCATACAAGTATCAATTATTTCTCCCCATCCGTCTTTTCCACGCATTTTAAATGATACCCAAACTTTTAAAGCATCAAATCGACGTGTAGTTTGCAAAGATTTCCCTACAAGGTTAGTGTACCCGTCTTCCTCGTCTTCTTCACGGTTCAGATAATCAGCGTGCAATTCAAGAGCTTCAAAATTAGACGCATCTTTTAATAAAACGGCACTGCAACTTATAGGTAATAAAAACATTTTGTGGAAATCTACAGTGATAGAATCACATAGATTAAAACCTGCTACACGCTGTGCATATTTAGAAGACAGAATGACTGCACTTCCGTATGCCGCATCTGCATGAAGCCACAAACCGTATTTTTGGCAGACAGAACTTATTTCGTTCATAGGGTCAATACTTCCGTAATCAGTCGTTCCGATTGTAGCTACAACACAGAACGGTAGATTTCCGTTTTCTAAATCTTGCTCGATAAGTTTTTTTAACGCACATGCATCTATTTTTTGTTTATCATCAACCGGAACTTTTACAACTGCATCATACCCGAGACCTAATAGATGAGCTCCTTTTTCCATTGAAAAATGAGAAATCTCTGATGTATAGATACGCAATTTACGATAATTTTCAGGAAGACCGTGTTTTTTAACGTCATAACCTAATTTATTTTTGCAATACCAGTCTCTGGCAAACAATAATGCAGAAATGTTTGATTGTGAACCACCGGAAGTAAAAACACCGTCACTTTGTTCATCATAACCATATAATGAACAAAGTTTTTGTATTACTTCCAACTCGACTTCTGTTGCAACCGGAGCTTGATCCCAAGAATCCATAGATTGATTAAACGCTGCGATAATCAATTCAGCAGCAATGCTTTCCAACAATGCCGGACTGTGCAAATGTGCCATATAGTCGGTAGATGAAGTTCTGAGAAAATTTGGTAAAATTTGACGCTTTAAGGCATCTAAAACATTATCAAAACCTTCACCGTTGTCTGGCAATAAATTTTCTACATGTACTGCCTTTTTTAAGTCTTCCGGAGACAATCCGGCATAAGCTTTTGTATCGCATAGACTGTCTGCAATCGCTTCAGCAGTACGTATAATCATCTGCTTGAATTCTTCTTTAGAATCCTTTGTCAGTAACAAATTATTTTTTTGCACCGGCATCGACCTCCATTACAACACTTTCAAAAATTTCAAGCATTTTATTAATTTCATCACGAGTGACATTTAATGCACATAGACATCGCATAACAGCACCGTTTCGTCCGCCTCGTTCCATTATAAGATGTTTTTCAAAACATCTGTGTTGAATATCTGCTGCGATTTCTCCGGAACCTGGAAGAGCTCCGAGTTTATCAGGTGTTGCATTTGGATCTACAAATTCAATTCCCATCATCAGACCTTTTTCTCGAATATCTCCGATGATAGAAACTTTTTTCTTTAATTCCAAAAGTCTGTCACGCATATAAGTACCTTTTTCAACAACTTCATTTAAGAATTCCGGCTGAGAAACTCGTTTGATTAATGTTGTACCGGCACGCATTGCCAATTGATTTCCGCGGAAAGTTCCAGCATGAGCTCCCGGATTCCATTTGTCTAACTCTTTATTGTAAATAACAACAGCAAGAGGTTGAGACCCACCGATTGCTTTTGATGCTAAAATTACATCCGGAACAATGTCTGCATATTCAAAAGCAAAGAATTTTCCGGAACGTCCGATTCCGCATTGAATTTCATCTACAATCATAGGAATACCGAGTTCTTTTGTAACTCTTCTGATTGTCTGTAAGAATTTTACTGGAGCCGGGATAACTCCACCTTCGCCTTGTATTGGTTCTAAAATCACAGCGGCAGGTTTTGTAATACCGCTTTCAGGGTCTTTTAACATTCTTTCAAAATATTCACATGCAGCATCTGTTCCTGCATCTCCACCGAGTCCGAACGGACATCTGTAAGAATAAGGATAAGGCATAAAATGAACATCAGGAACTAAAGATTGAACTTTAGATTTAGCATTTAAATTACCTGTTAATGATAAAGCCCCTTGTCCCATTCCGTGGTAAGCTCCGTGAAATGCTATAACGGAACTTCGTCCTGTAGCTGTTTTACATAATTTGATAGCTGCATCAGTAGCGTCGGTACCGGAAGGACTGCAAAATTGAATCTTTGCATTATCTTGAAGTTCTTTCGGTAATAATCCTAACAAAGTATGAACGAATTCATCTTTCACCGGAGTAGTCAAATCCAATGTGTGTAAAGGTGCGTCCGAGGCTAATAAATCAATCATAGCCTGGTTTACTTCAGGATCGTTATGTCCCAATGCAAGCGTTCCCGCTCCACAAAGGAAGTCCAGATATTTATTCCCTTCTACATCTTCAACCCAAGAACCTTTGGCTTTCGAAATAGCAAAAGGAAATTTTCTCGGATAGCTTCTCGCATTTGATTCTGTTGAATTCTGTCTGGCAATGTAATACTGATTGGTGCAATTTTCTTTCTGATTCATCAACGTTCTCCATCACATGAAAATAAATGTTCTGTTTCCCGGTTTTTCCGGTGCACAAATTGTGCACGCACTATACAAAATTATTTGGCATAACGTCCAGCTTAATTTATATTTTTTCTCAATAATCTTTTTTTTAAAGGGTAAAATCCCGTAATAGAATGTTTTTTCTTCAAATATATTACAAATTCTTCACATCAAACTCGTTTCTTTTTTGTACTTTTTGTAACTCCCTTATCATAAAATACACAGATTGTAACAAGCAAAACGATATATGACGAAAATATTCCGGATTATTTTGCGTTATATGCTTTCTGTCCAACACAATTTCCGTCATTAATAAAAAATATTTAAAAAACGGATAAGAATTCAAAATTTTTTCAATAAGAAATTTTAATTCGGAAATATTTTCTTGTGTCCATTCTGAAATAGAATCAATACTGTTTTTTAATTGTTGAGAATATTGATAAAGATCAGAAGTAATTTCAGAAAATAATTTTTTAATATCTTCAGAATTGACATATTGTGTTTCTGTAGTAAAAAAACTATTTGCTATGCGACAACTTTCCGGATAATCGGCAATTAAATTCTCTAATGTTAGATATTTGACTCCTTCGATTTTTACGGCATTTAATGATGCACTGAAAAAAACGCAATCATCGGCAGATTTCAGATAATATTCCAAATAATTGCGATAATTATCCATTACAAAATCAGTTATAACTTTTTTGCCGTTTGCTGTTTCTGCTTTTTTGAAACGTCTTGTAAATATAGACTTCAACATAGAATCTTCGATTCCTGCAAAATAATCAGAATTTGCAATACGAGATTGCCAAGACGGTGCGTTTTTGCAATGAGTGACTAAACCGGGATAAGATAAATCATAACCGGCAAAAAAGAATGTTTTAAAACCTAATTTTCTCGCTAGATCCAAAGTGTAGTCGGTTACTGTTCCGCCGGTTTCTACAATTTCCGGAATAATGTTTAGTTTTCGGAAAATATAATTTGCTAAAGAATTTTCTTTGTATGATGAAATTGTGAAAACAGCATTTTGAAAACGTGGAGCTACATCGTAATATCCCAAAGCATCTATTACACACAAACTTTCTTGCGGAACAGTACAGATAAAATCTCCCATAGTAAAATATTGCCCGTCTAAGCTCACAATTATATCCGGAATAATTCCGGACTTTGTTAGTGGAATAAGAGCCGTATCAGCAGCAAATATTGTTAATTTATTACGATTTTCTTTTAGTTGTGCTATTTGAGAATCTAAAGTCGGCCCGGCAGCACATATTACGGCAATATTTTTTTCTGATACTGATTTTTTTGTATTTCGTAAAAACGGAATTTTTGCAGTTTGAGAAATATTTCGCAGAAAATTCTTATTCCACAACGGTAAGAAATTTGATTCGGTAAGAATATTTTGCATTACAATTCCCAAGTGTTGCTGGACAATTTTGTAGAATTCAATTTCTGATTGCGGAAAAAGATTTTTGTAACAAAGGTTGGAGTAGGTTTCCAATCGCAAAAATTCACGTTGCATCAAATTCTGCAAAAGTACAAAAATATTTTCATCATGTATGTGGTTTATTACAAAAGCACGAGAATTCAGCAATTCTCCCAGAAACTCTTCTCTGCGATTAAAAATGGGCAATAGCGGCTCTAAAATAATGCAGTAGCTGTCAGGGTTGTTTAATAATAAATTTTTAACGTGATAGCCCGCACCGAGCCCAAAAACGGCAATTATAGATTTTGCAATGAATTTTATATTATAAGCTTCTTTTTCCGGAGCAAATCTGGAATGAACGGCTTTACCGTTGATTGATAAAATTTCTTTGCCGTTTTTGGCTGTTTCTATACTTATGTGAAATTCAATTTGTGACGCATTTTTACTGTTTTTTTGATTTAAAAAAAAAGAGCCGCTATCAGCAGCTCCTTTTTCTCCATTAAAATTAGAATTCATTTAATTATTGTCCTTGATTCATGTTGAAAAAATCTTGAATTCGGATGGCATAATGGAAATTATCTACAACTTTGTGCTTTTTCTTTTCTTCACGGTAGAAATCTTGACGTAAAGCCGCAACTTTCATTGAATCAGAAGATTTAACAAGTTTTTCTATATCTGCTTCCATAGCTTCTGTATCGATTTCTGTTCTGCTTTCTACACATGCTACAACAACACCGTTTGCATATTTATAAGGTTCTACAGGTGTTCCGATTTTACTGAAAAATAATTTTGTAATAAATTCCATGTCTTTGTCATCAGAGAAATCTAACATAGGAAGAATATTATCTGTAAGCAACATTTCATTATCAGAAGAAACCATTTGAATTCCTGCTGAAGAAGAAACTGTAGCCATATCTTCACCGGCAACAACTTTGTCGAAAATCTCTTTTGCTTTTGTTTGGCTGTCAAGTTCAGCTAAAGCACGATTTTCCATTACGTAAGCGTTTTTAGCTTTTGAAGCAACCGCATTGTCTGCAATATCGGCATTTTTTGTATCCAAAACTTTCACAATTGTATAACCTACATTAGGTTCGGCAGCTAATTTATTGCAAACTTTACCAAGTTCGGTAGTAGCTAATACATCGGCAATTTGTTTGTCGTAATCGTCAGCAAAACGGAAAGAAGAATCATTTATCACATTTATAATTTTATTTTCTTTTTTCAATTTTTCACTGATTGCATCAAATTGAGTCGGATCTACAGTCAATTCCATTAAAGTTTTCTCAGCATCTCTTTTAGCTGCAGCAGTATCTGCAAATACGATCTTTCCGATTTTGTATTGGCGAAATTTCACGCTGTTATTTGCAACATATTCTGCAAGTTTTTCATTTGAAATGTTGTTAAAAGGAATATCTGCATATTTTACTTTTACTTTTGTATTGTTAATTCCGTAACTGAAAACAACTTCAGAATATGAAACCGGCAAATGACCGAAGTAATCGTATTCATAATTTTCAAGTAATAACTCATTTTTGATTTCTTCAGAGTCATTCAAGTTAATTTTGTTAATTTCAGAACGTAATCTGTCATAATCGATTTTACCGTCGGCACCGGTATAGCGATTTTTTGCAATCAAACGCAAAACACTTTTGTTTGATACGGTAATGTCCATTTTTTTTGCGTTATACATTCCTATTGTTTTTTGAATTTCGTCTTCATAAATATTTCTTACTTCACGATATTTTTCATAACCGCCCAAGTTAGGCATATTCATGATGTATTCGTAACGTCTGTTAAAAGTGTCGTCACGACCGAATTGAATCTTGTGACCTAAAACTTTTCCTATGTAACTGTCCGGATTATTGTTTTCTCTGGTTTGTGCCATTCGCTCGATTGAAATAGTTCCGTCCGGATTAACTTCCTTGCGTTGAACGATTTCATCGACAAAATTGATAATTCCCGGAATTACTCCTGCGGAAATAACAAACGTGATAATAATCAAGCCGATTATCAGGTAAACAAAAAAGTTCTTGCTTACTTTTACGTCCTTTTTATTATCGTTTTTTTCATTATTTTTCATCTCTTCCATAGATATATCCCTTTACAAATATTTTATATCTCTTATTAAAGATAGCTTTGTTTTTTATCATGATACTTTTGCTTTGTCAAACACATGAATTATATTTTAATAAGCTACCGCACTTATGTAACTTTCTACCTTTGAAGGATCTTTTGTCACTTCGTCTGAAGTCGCATATTTTAACGGTTCTACATTGTGTGAATTGCCCATAAGTTCATTTAATCGCAACAAAGAAACAATTCCGCCGGTACCGTCTGCACTGATTTGTTCTAATGCGAGTTGTTGTGATAAATTTTCGGCGTTATTTTCCCGCAACAATTTTATAAACATTTTGTCTCGTTCAATAGTTTTTTCCAGAGGGAATTCTGAATTTAAATTAGTCGGAACTACAATCAGAAATTTTTTGTCAGGATTTGCCAAAAGTGCATTTACGGCTTTTGATAAAAGAATTGTATAACGAGTATTGGCACGTCCTACAATGACCGGCAAAATTTTAAAGTCTCCGGATAATGTTTTCATAAGATAAGGCAATTGTAACTCGGCCGAATATTCTTTTTCATGATAAGCCTGTCCGTCGATGAAATCTTCGGAAAAGTTTCGCAAAAATTCATTTGCTTCTAAATCTACTTCAACATTACCGAACGGAGTTTCAAAACTTTTACTGCTGATTAATCCCAATCCTCTGAAATCTTGGCGATGTAACGGCATCATTATAATGACGGTATCGTAATGTTCGCCGGCTACAAGTGAATATGACGCTCCGTAAATATTTCCGGCAAGTGTATAATTTGCGTCCGGAGCAATAATAGCAAAAGGTCTCCCTTTTTTTTCTACACCGGTATTTTGCAATGAATTTGCGATAAATTCTTCCAAACGATTTTTTTCTTTGTAATAGAATGTTCCCGACATTGTCATCGGTCTGCATTCCGGAACAATTTTTTCCTTAACAGCTTTATTTTTCATAATTTCTGTTCCCTCCCTAATACTGATTGTTTTTATAGCATTGAAAAAAATATCTGTCAAAATTAGTGATTACAATAGAATAATCTTAAATAGGTTTGTTTCTTGAAAAAGATACGGAAATATACTATAAAACGTACCAATTTTCGGAAAATCCTATTTTTTCGAAGAATATACTCAATATTTTAGAATTTGGAGTTCTATTATGGAAAAAATTAAAGTAGGTGTTCTCGGAGCTACGGGAATGGTAGGTCAACGATATATTAAACTTTTGGAAAATCATCCATGGTTTGAAGTAACTTATGTTGCAGCTTCTCCTCGTTCTGCGGGAAAAAAATATAAAGATGCAGTATCCAGTCGTTGGTTAATCGGAAGTGATATTCCGGCAGATGTTGCGGATTTGATAGTAGAAGATGCTAATGATGAGAAAAAAGCTGTCGGTAAATGTAAATTTGTTTTTAGTGCATTGGAAATGGGAAAAGATGAGATTAAAGCATTGGAAGCAGCTTATGCAGCAGAAGGAATTCCGGTAGTTTCAAATGCAAGTGCCAATCGTTGGACAGAAGACGTTCCGATGCTTATTCCGGAAATTAATTTCAGTCATCTTGATGTAATTGCCGACCAGAAAAAGCATAACGGTTGGGACAAAGGTTTTATCGCCGTAAAACCTAACTGTTCGTTGCAAACATACATGATGCCGATTTTTGCATTACAACAAGCCGGCTATCCTATTAAAAGAATGATTGTAACTACTTTGCAAGCTACAAGCGGTGCCGGATATCCGGGTGTAGCAAGTTTTGATATGATAGATAACATCGTTCCGTATATCGGCGGTGAAGAAGAAAAAACAGAAAAAGAATGTTTGAAGATTCTTGGTTCCGTAAAGGACGGAAAAATTGAAAATGCAGCCGGTCCGATTGTTTCTTCTACTTGTACACGTGTGCCTGTTATCGACGGTCATACGGCTTGTGTAAGTTTGGAATTTGATTTACCGGAAGACAAAAAACCGTCATTGGAAGAAATCGAAAAAGTTTGGACTGCTTTTACTTCATTACCTCAAGAACTCGAATTACCTAGTGCACCGGTTCATCCGATTGTTGTACGTCATGAAGAAAATCGTCCGCAACCTCGCCGTGACCGTGAGACAGAAAAAGGAATGGCTTGTGTAATAGGAAGACTTCGTCCATGTAATGTTTTTGATGTGAAATTTGTTGCATTGAGCCACAACACAAAACGCGGTGCTGCAATGGGCGGAATCCTTAATGCAGAGCTTTTGAAAGCAAAAGGTTTTTTTGATAATCTGTAAGATTTTAATTGCTGAAATTCTATAAAATAAAAAATGCACCTTTGATGTCGAATAATGTCAAAGGTGCATTTTTTTGTTTTTATACAGAAAACAAACGTTTCTTGTTGTTATTTTATAGCTTTTCTATTTCTTCAGGTGACAGGCCGGTTACAGACGCAATTTGTTTTTGAGACAAACCTATGGATAATAAGTTTTTCGCAGTTTCAACAGCTTTTTGATGTGCACCTTGCGATAACCCAATAGAAATGCCTTCATTGCGACCGATGGAAATTCCGTATTTTATGCCCTCTTTACGTCCTTCTTCACGAGCTTCACTTTTTGCTTCTGCAATTCTTGTTGTGTATGTCATATATTTACGCCTCGTTTCTCTATCTTCTTTCAGTTCTGTTATTGAGCTGTTTATTTTCTCTGTCAATGTGGAATCAGCTGTTCCACGTCGGATGTAATCATAAAATAACTTCAATTCCGGGTCAAGCAAAGTCAAATCTTCTGCCGCTGTATTCAGGAAAATCTTATAAGTTCCGTCATTCAATCGCAACGGCTTATCTTTGTTAAGACAAATATTCTCAAACTTATAAAATGCTTTGCCCTGTAAAAACGGGTCGAATGTGCAAATGAAAATCACATAATTATCTCTCATTTCACTGTAAAGCCCACTCGGTGGCGTGTTGTCGATGTCCGACGCAGCTTGGTAATAGCGTGAACGCTTTGGTAACTCCAGTCTGTGACCGGTCTGCATCTCCACATTGATGATTTTCTTCTCGTCACGCAAGTAAACGTCCATTGCTATCGTTTTGGCTTCCGGGTCGATTTCAATCTCATACTGGCTGGTTAAGAATTCAATCCTACCGACTTTGATTCCTAGAATCGTTTCTACTACCTCCTTGCAAATTTCCTTGTCTTTCATAACTTGCGAAAACATAAAGTCATCCGTGAAAGTCAGGTCTTCTAAACGTTTAAAATTGTACATTTCTTATTCCTTAAAATATGAATTAGGAGAAAAACTTTTCTCCACAAATTTTAATGCATTTTTTTTCATAAATGCTTACAAGTTTCGGGAAAAAAGTTGAAGTTTTTTTTGTTTTTCCTTGTGAAACGCCATTTAAAAGACGTTTGAGACCGTGCAGTTCGGCATTGTTTTACCGGTAAAAATGGAGGAAATAGAGACAAAAAAGGGGCTGTCTAATAAGTTTTGTCATAATGAAGAGATTCCGAAACAAGTTCGGAATGACACTATGATTTGTATTTTTTGGACAGCTCCCTTGTCTTTACTGTTGAGAGATTACTTTATAGACACAATTTCTGTAACCATTGTCTTAACAGGTCTTTTTAATTTTGTACCGTTAGTTTTCAAGATAATTCTGTAAGTATTATCTTTTTCTAAGGTATCGGGCAGAAAGAACTCTAAAGTCTTGCTTGTATTTCTGATGATTTTATCTGACTCTACTTTTATCCAAGTAGTTTCGTCATCAGAAAACTTTCCGTCCTCATCGCAAGCTACAAAGAATATTCCGCTGTCATCGCCGACAATTTTTAATTTGCCGCCCTCAATTCTTACTATTTTTCCGCCGGTCAGTGTGCCGTCTGTATTTCCGGTAAATAAATCCATAACAGATTCAATCATCGGAGCAGAAGACGCTACAG
>JAGANG010000010.1 GCA_017624275.1 Spirochaetales bacterium
CTTCATGCTTTTTATTTCACTGCAAGCACCCTCTTTATTGTTGCTGTCGTACGCCGCCACTTTGAAATAATATGTATAGTTATTGTATATTTCTTTTACAGTAACTCTTGCTGATGTTACGTCTTTACCTGCATAAATTTTGTCAGCAGAGCTAAAATAAGTTTCGCTGGATGAATAATAAACAGCATAACCGGCTTCATCCATTCCGAGTTTTTCCCATTCTACTTCAAATGTCACGTCATAATATGAGCTGTAAGCACTACTTTTCACACATCCGGCAGGTGTTACGCCTTTGATTGTAACTGCAGGAAAAAATGTAGACACTTCTACGCCGTCAGTTTCGGCACCCACTTTATCACCTTTATATGCACATACTTTAAATGTATAAACTCCGGCTTCAAGATCTGTCACCGTAGCTTTGTTTTCAGCTACACTGATTTGTACAACATCATCCGTCTCGTCATCGATATAATACGCCACGTTATAACCATCGGCAGTATCTACACTGTTCCAGTTTAGCTCTACACTGCTTGATGTCTTTCTGGTTGCTGTAAGATTTGCCGGAGCCGGAAGTTTCATTTCTACCATTACGGCATCAGATTTATAATATTCAAAGTCTACCTTACTTTCTACCCAGAAGTAATATGTTTTGCCCAATGTCAAACCTTTAGCCGTATATGTGCATGATGTTTGATATATAGATATACATTCTGCATTATCACTGCTGGAGTCTTCACCTTGATATACTTTGTAAGAATAGCAATCATTGATTTCTTCCCAGCTCAATTTTACAGAATCAACATCTGTAATTTCTGCCGTTACCACAGGTTTTACCGGATAATTTTCGGTAGCAGCTTTTAGTACTGTCGAAAATCCACTGTAGTAAGTCATCTCTTTTACGTTATTGTGATGTGAAGCCATAGCTCTTACTTTAAAATAGTAAGTTTTTCCTGCTGCCAAGTTTTCAACTTTGTATGTATTAGAAAATTGTGTTGTTGTCGATTCTTCTCCAAAAACTTCGCTTTCGCTCATATAAACTTCATATTTATCCGCATTTTCTACCATATTCCACGAGATTTCCAACGATGTTAAATCTGCCGTATATGTCAAATTTCCCGGAGTCGCCAATTCGATTGCTCTTTTGACATTTATAATTTTTTCTTCAGTTCTTACGGCACTGTCACAGCTACACAAAAACCACGCAGCCATTACACAAACCGTACTTAAAATAAGTAAGTATTTTTTTATTTTCATAATATTATAATCCTTATTAATTTTACTTAATTACAAGGCACGCAATTTTTCATGCGTACCTTGTAAAACTTTATTATTCTGTCACCGTTCCTTGTAATGCCGTACTTTCAGCCTTAACTGAATGCTCAGTATTATGAGCCACTACTCGCAATTCTACCGTTGCCGGCAATGAATATTGCGAAATATAAATATAGTTATAAGTATAATCACTTTGGCTTAAAGTCACGGATGTACCCGTAACTTTCATTAACGAATAACTTTTTTTATAATCTTTCCATGTTGTATCTTCAGCATTTCGTATCTGGATAGTGTAATAGTCTGCACCATCTACCGCATCCCAAATTACGGTTCCGTTGATATACCAATCACCTAAATTTTTATAACCGGTCATTTCAAAGTTTTCTACTTCTACATTTTGCGGTGCTTCCAAAGTCTTTACTACCGTCTGGATTCCGGAAGCAAACTTTCCGTCAAGAGCTTTTACTTTGATTGTATAAGTCTCACCGCAAGTAAGCCCGGTCAATGTAAGCGTAGTATCTGATGTCGTTTTATAACTTGTAGGATTTGATGTAGTACCGTAGTAAACATAGTATTCCTCGGCGTTAGTTACGCTGTCCCATGTAACGGTGATTTCTCCCAGATTATCACTTTTAGCCACCACATTTTGCGGTGCAGGTAAAACGTAAATCTCTACGGAAACCTCAGCTTTTCCGGTAAAAATCGCATCTTCTTTTATCGGAGTAACTCTAAAGTCGTAAGTTTCACCGCATGTAAGCCCTGTCAATTCGTAAGAATTAACTTTTACGGTCTTTGTCGTATAAGATGAACTTGATAACTTTTTGTATTCAAGCTTATATTCGCTGATACCGTCGATTGCATCCCATGAAATCTTAGCTTTTTTAATTTCCGTACTTACGGCTTTTAGATTATCCACTGACGGTACATAGCAACAAGAGATTTCATCTTCACATTCTACAGGAGTCGTACTCCAGTCATAGCTTTTTAGCCAGAAGTAATAGCATTTTGTTTTATCTGTCACGATACCTGAAATTAATAATGATTTTTCGTCTACATCGCCGACGTCGATTTTTGTAGCCGTAGTTATGTCATCTTTTGTACCGTAATAAACATTGTAACCTTTTGCTCCGGCTACTTTATCCCATGACAATGTCAAATAAGAACCGGAAACTTCAGCGGCTACATTTGCAGGAGCGGCGATTTTTGTACTTGTCGTTATCGCAGAATAAAGGCTTTTGGCAGTATCATTTGCAGCATACATTACGATTGAGTAATCGCCGCTTTTTAGGTCTGTGAATGTGTAGCTTGTACCGGTCACATTCTCATCTACTTTTCCTGTTGATTCTTCGTCATCTTCACCTATATAACCGCAAGCGACTGTATATTTTGTCGCATTGGCTACTGCATTCCAAGTTATCTTTATGCTGTCGGTTGTGATTTGTGAAACTGTAATCTGCGGTGTAGCAAGCAAATCGATACTTACCACATCTGAATATTCAGAATAAAATCCGTTGTACCAACTGCGAATTTTAAAATAATTAGTTCCAACTACTGCCGATTCAGTAGTTACGTAAAATTCATCAATATCACAATCGCTGTTGCTATATGTTCCTACCGGGCTTAAGCTTTTTAATTTTCCGTCAGCATCGCATGAGTACAAATAGTAGTCTTTTTCACTTTCGTTTACAACGGACAATGCATCGGCTGTCACATCCCAGTTGACATCTACCATGTTACCTCTTACACTGCATTTTAACCCGGTCAATGCAGGTATAAATCCGTAAGCCGCAGAACAACCCATTACTATGTCAGCTGTTGTATCGATTGATTTTACCCAAAAGTAACTCATTGTATCGCTTGATAAATCCGTATCGTAATTTACGGTATCTGTAGTTCCGTCAAGGATTGCTTTCGTGATGTCGTTTTCAGCAGCATAATAGATTTGATATTCTCCGGCATTTTCTACTGCATCCCACGCCAGAGAGATTTTTTCGTTTTTGTTTTCTGCAGATACATTTTCAGGTAATGTATATTTTACCTGATTATCAATCGCAGTCTTGCAAGTTATTTCTGCAATTTTACCGTTTCCATTACTGTTGTAGCCGTAAACATTGAAATAATATTCTGTGTCCGCAATCAATCCATTGATTGTAACAGACGTCGTACTGACATAAGAACTAGACCAATAATCATCAATTGCCAACTCGCAACGTTCTGTCAATCCGTAGTAAACATAGTAACGACTTGCACCGTCCACAGCAGCCCATGTCAATGTCACTGAGTTTTCTGTAGATACTGCTTTCAAATCTGCAGGAGCTTCTACAGTATAAACAAATGCACTCATACTTTCGCTAAAGTTACTGTCTTTTGCAGTCTGATTATTGTGAGCCTTCACAAAGAAATAATATGTTTTGCCGGCTGTCAAATCTCCGACAGTGATTGATGTTTCGGTAATTTCGCTTTTGTACGGTTCAACTTTGTAAGTAGAATCAGAAGTATTGCAATAAACTGTGTAGCTGTCGACTCCTTCCACAGCGTCCCATGTCAATTTTACTTCGCTTGTCGATACAACAACCGCACTTGTAATTACCGGAGTATTCGGTTTCATCGCTACGATTTCGATTTCTGATGCATCGCTGAATTTTTTTGATAATGTGTTGTAGCCGGCAATCTTGAAATAGTAATTTTTTCCCGGTATAAGATTTTTGATGGTAGCAGATGTCTCTGATGTTACCTTGCAGGCAGATTCTGCATTTATCTCCATAGCTTTCAAAGCTTCCTCTGTTTCTGCCATATAGATATAATACTCGTCAAAGTTATCCATACTGTTCCAGCTTAGATAAGCTTCAGTAAGGTCATAACTTGTCGCACTGCCAATCTCTGCAATGTCATTTAAAGTCATAGCAGAAACTATTGCACTGAATTCACTTTTACCTTGATTATCTCGGTTATATGCTCTTACTTTAAAAAAATATTTCGTATTAATTTGTAAATTTTCAATCGTCGCAGATGTAACAGATGTGTCTTCTACCAAGCTGGCATTTGCATTTTCATTTTTCGCTTGATAAATATAATAGGTTGTAGCCCCGTCCACTTTGTCCCAAGAGAGCTTAAGGCTATCTTTTGTAATATCGCTGATTTTTAAATTGGCGGGAGCCGCAAGCGTTACTTCATCTTCCAACTTCTCTACGGTAACTGTCTCAGTCGTCTGCGTACAGGCACACAAACACAAAAAAAGTACCAGTAGAAGTGCTACCCCCCCCCCCCATTATTCCATCTTAGGTTTTTAATCATATATAACTCCTTTTTTAATTTCTCTTTGCAATATCCGGGTCTTGATGTTGCAAATATCAAAACGGAGCGTAATAAATAACAAAACAGTAAAAATGTCAATCTTTTGAAAGAAATTAAATGTAAATTTTCAATCCTATTCTGGGATGATTACACTTTATTCTATATTCTATTTTAAAGATATTTAATAGTAATAAACAGCTTTTTGTCTGAGTTTTGGGGATAGACCTCTATTCCAAAATGGAATCACCAATTAGTAAACTCACCACTGTTAAATATCGAGCGTAAGCTAAATGGAACAGATGTATTCCAGCTATGGTGAGCATATGAAATATGCGAACGAAGGTGTGTTTAAGCTAGCTCGAACAGTATGAAAGGTTATCATAAAAGTACAGTCACAAAAGACCCGAAAATAAAATGAGGTGAAAAAATGACATACAGTAAAGAGTTTAAACAACAAGCGATAAAATTATCAGATGAAATCGGAACAAAGAAAGCTTGCGAACAATTGGGACTTACTTATTTTACATTGGGTGATTGGCGTAAAAAATTATATCGAAACGCTCAAAGACTTGTGTCGCAAAAACGGCTATTCTTCTACGCATTGGGGACGCCACAGAACTATAAAGGAAATAAACGAAAAGAATAAGAATATTCGTGAAAACGGCGAGCGAATGGCGGTAAATTCCATGATACAGGGAACCGCCGCCGACTTGATAAAACAGGCGATGATTCGTGCGGACAACGAAATAAGAAAACGAGGTTTGCAGTCGAGATTGTTGCTTCAAGTTCATGATGAATTGATTTTTGAAGTGCCGCCGCAAGAGACAGAAGAAATGAAACAGCTTGTAAAAAATGTAATGGAATGTGACTACGGATTTAAATTGCCGTTGAAAACCGGCATTGAAACCGGCGACACTTGGGGTGAAATGCACTAGACTTTTTTTAACTATTTGAGGAGCGAAAGTTTTTCGCTCCTTTTTTATGTGTAACAGCAGTTTCTTATATATCCGGTTCGTCTTCCGTGTCGATAATGACTAAGCCCGTTCGTGCGATTCGAAATCCCGTACAGTGAATGTATGTAGTACTTATCATAAAGCTGCGATTTGTTATTTGCATTTCCAGCTCCTCATGGTCATAGGAACCGCCTCGACGAATGTGCCAATAAGCATTGCCGGTATTCATCGCTTTATCTGCCGTTACTCCGGTAAGCGGAGTGTCTGCGGAAATCTTGCCGTCAGTATTGTTTGAATAAAAATCCCAGCACCATTCACGAACATTTCCCGCCATATCAAAAATATTTTGTCTTGTACCACGTTTGGCAGTCCCGATTGTGTGAGTTTGGAATTCATTGCTGATTGAACTGTTTCCCGAAAACCATCCGGCTTGTTCGGGGATATCGGTTCCGGGGTAAATATAATTCCAGTTAGCTGTGTCTGCCGGGTCGCCGCCTCTGGCTGCAAATTCCCATTCTATTTCCGTCGGTAATCTGTAACCGTTTTTTGTCATATCTAAATCCGGATGGTCACTGACGGCGAGGGTAGAATCTTTTAAAATCTTTCCGTCGGATGTATATACCGGCTCCAGTTTTTGTTTTTCACTGTACGCATTACACCAGACGATACAATCTTGCCAGGTAACATTTGAAACCGGTTGACATGCCGGACCGTCCGGATTTGGAGCTGCTCCGCCGGGTTTTCGACCGCCTTTAGTTGCCTTGCCGTTGAATTTATAGCCGTTTTTTGTCGCCCATTCTGCAACGGATGTCCACATTTCATAAGGTATTTCATAACGGCTGATGGAATAGTCGGCGACATTTACTTTTCTGCCGTCAACAAAAACGCCTTTCTTACCGCTTCCGATTACGTAAGCTCCCGGTACAGGCACCATAAAATGGTCAAGGTCCAGCCATTTTGCATAAAGATTCAATTTGGTTGTTGTCGTATAACAAAACGGGTCTTCGTCCAGGTAAATTATTTCGCCGTCGGCAGATGTAGCCCAGCCGACAAATAAGAATTTTCCGTTGGAAAATGTATTTTTTTTAATCTGCGAGTTCGTTCTTTGATAAATTTCTTGGTTTGACATTTCACCGCTGCCGCCGTTGGCGTGAAAAAAAATAGTGGTTTTGTCGTATGTTACGGTAGAAAATAAATCTGTACATGAGACAAGAATACAAAAGATAAAAAATGAACAAACGAGAAAGATTTTTTTGAACATAAAAAACTCCGTCCTTTTATATTGCCGACTGAAAAAAATTATTTTGTCAGGATAAATTCTACCCTGCGATTTTTCCACCATTCTTCACGCTTTTCTCTCGGTACAATCGGGAACTTTCCGCCTCGTCCGACCGTAGTAATTCTGTCTTTGTCTATTCCGCGTTCTATAAGCATTTTCTTTATAACGTCGGCACGATATTTTGACAGCGGAATCAAAATCCGTCGCTCTTCGGCTTCGGTATTTGAAATATTATTAGCATGACCTTCTACGGATATTTTGTAATCCGGAAACTTTTTCAGTGCAGTAACGATTTTGTTCAGCACTAAACTGTTGCGATTGTTTTCGTCCCAAGTAAGTGTAGCAAAGGTAGCACGATTTGGGTCAAATTTTATTGTTGCCGTAGCAATTTTAATATTTTCTTCATTCCTGATTAAAAAAATGTCAGTAGAAAATTTTCCTTCGCAAGTATCGGTTAGTTTTCGGTAATTAACGGCGTTGAATGTGTAAGTGTAATTACTTGCAGCCTGAATCATTTCTCCGTTTTCGTTGAGCCCGTTCCAGTGAATATATTTCGGAGGATGACCTCGCCCTTTAAATGTCATAAAAAGTTGTTTGTATTCATCGAAAATTTTTACTTCCCAATTTTTTACAGGTGAAGTGGAAAAAGTATACAGTCGCAATGTCAACGTGTCGTCTTGACCGTCATTATCCGGAGAAAAAGTTTCGGGGAAGCAGATTGTGTTTATATCCAACGAACCTTTTTTTAATGCAGCAAATCCAAAGGGATAGACACGCACGCCGCCTTGAATGACCGGCATAAATGTAAGCCCGCCGACATCCGGCATAAAGTAAAGTTCTGTCCCCACATAAGGAACTCCGAAACGTTTATCAAAATAAAAATTAAAATTAACTCCGGTACTGATATAAAAAGCACTTCCGGAAATCTGATGAAAATCTGTATCGTAATCTCGTTGATAATATTCGGTGTTGATAAATGAAACACCGCAACCTAGGGACGGCGAAAAAGAAAGCCACTGAGGGAATGCCGGAATTATATGCTGACCTATAACTTTTGAAATTTGCCCGCCCAACATCATGTGATTGAAAAAGTTTATCTTGGAATCAAGAGATTCATTCGGAAAATAAAGAGTCGGCCCGCAACGTAAACCAATCAGCCAGCCGTCCCAGTCGTAACCTGTTTCAAAACGTAATGAAAATCCGCCCCCGGAAACTTGCTTAGGTCTGTCCCTTTCAAATATAACCGACGGCAGTGCGGGAGCGTTTTCTATGCTGCAATAAATATTTTCTGCATTCGGAATAAATGTCCCCGGTAAAATATCGGGAAAAACTTTTGCATTAAGTGAGATTTGCAAAACCTGCATAAGCAGGAAAATAGAAATGAAAAAACATTTTTTCCGGTACGGCATAATGATTTTTTACTGTTTTATCGGTGCTTTATCAATGAAGATTTTCTTTTACTTGCAGATTCCGAAATAAATTCGGGAACTCGTTTTCTTGTGTCCGTTTTTCCCCCTTTTTACCATGTACTTTCTTCATTTCCCGAACGGATGCAACGAAGAGTACGATAACATGTACTTTGTTCTGTACAAATAAAAAAAGCGAGCTTTTTCAGGCTCGCTTTAATGTTTATCTTGAATTATTCAGTAACTTTTCCGCTTGGAAGAGTTTTCATTTTTTCATCAAGAGTAGCTTTTTGTTCTTCGTATCCCGGTTTGTTCAACAAAGCAAACATGTTTTTCTTGTAAGCTTCTACTCCCGGTTGGTCAAACGGATTTACTCCAAGTAAATATCCGGAAATTCCGCAAGCTTTTTCAAATACATACAAAAGTTGTCCTAAATAGAACTCGTTCAATTCTGGCATGTTGATTTTCATATTAGGAACTTTTCCTTCGTAGTGAGCAATTAAAGTTCCCTGTTGTGCATTTTTGTTGATTTCATCATAGCTTTTTCCTGCTAAGAATTCCAATCCATCCAAGTCATCAGGGTCAGAAACAACTGTCAAATCGTTTAATGGTTTTTCGATATTCAAAACTATTTCGAAAATAAAACGTTGTCCGTCTTGAATCCATTGTCCCATAGAGTGAAGGTCTGTAGTAAAGTCTACTGAAGCTGGGAAAATTCCTTTTCCGTCTTTTCCTTCACTTTCTCCGTAAAGTTGTTTCCACCATTCACTTAAATAATGTAAGCAAGGCTCATAATTTACGAGAATTTCTGTGTGGTATTTATTCTTTAAAAGAAGATTTCTTACTGCTGCATAAACTAATGCAGGGTTTTTTGCGAAATCTTTTTCTGTTGTATATTGAGATGCATATTCTGCACCTTGTAATAATTTTTTAACATCGATTCCTGATGCAGCAATAGGTAAAATTCCAACCGGTGTCAATACTGAAAATCTTCCGCCGACATCGTCAGGAATAATAAATGTTCTGTAACCTTCGTTTGTTGCTAATTTACGCAATGCACCTTTTTTTGCATCTGTAGTAGCGATGATTCTTTTTGCAGCTTCAACTTTGCCGTATTTTTTTTCCATAACGTTTTTGATGTAACGGAATGCAATACTTGGTTCAGTTGTTGTTCCTGATTTAGAAATATTGTTTACATAAACGCTGTCTGTAGCTTCGATTTCATCGATAATTGCTTTTAACCAGCTTCCGCTGATATTTTGACCTGCGAAAAGGATTTTAGGTCCGCCGGTTTTGCTTTTTGGTAAAGCATTGTGGAACGGGTGTAAAAGAGCTTCTGTAACAGCTTTTGTTCCTAGATAGCTTCCGCCGATACCTACACAAATAAGCAAGTCACCTTTTGTATAAATTTCATTTCCTACTTCTAAGATTTCTTTAAATTCATCAGATTTCAACATTTCTGTAGGAAGATTTCTCCAACCGATGAAGTCATTTCCGGCACCTACGCCGTTTTCTAAAGTTTCCATAGCTTTTAATGCTTCGTCTTTGTAAGCATCAAATTGTTCTTCTGTAATGAACGGAAATGTAAATGAATAATCTACTGAAATTTTCTTTTCCATATTAAAAACTCCTTTTGGATTAATAAAAAGCTCATTTGGTTATTGAGCTTGAAAGATTTCGGCAATGAATATCATTTTTTTTGCATACTGTAAATATTTTGCCGTTATGAAGACTGTTTGAGCATGTCAAACAGTCCGGTTATTTTTTTATTATTTGTTAAAAAGTTCTTTTATACTGCTTACGGAACTCATAAGTGCACTTGCTTCATAAGGCATAAATACGACTTTTTCTCCGTCTTGAGATGCAATTTCTTTCATCGCTTCTACGTATTTTAATGCAACCATATATTGAGCCGGATTTACGGAAGAACTTGTCAATGCTTCGTTTAACATTCTTAAAGATTCCGCTTCTGCATTTGCTATTGCAAGTTTTGCTTCCGCTTCCCCTTTTGCTCGTAATACTTGAGATTGTTTTTCCCCTTCGGCTTCTGCGATGAGTTTGTCTCTTTCTCCTTCTGCTTGCAAAATTTTTGCAGATTTTTCTCCTTCAGCTTTTAGAATCATTTCACGACGTTCACGTTCTGCACGCATTTGTTTTTCCATTGCGTCACGAATGTCTTTCGGCGGTACGATGTCTTGCAATTCTACACGGTTGACTTTTACGCCCCATTTGTCTGTAGCTTCATCAAGGATTTCACGCAATTTACCGTTGATGGTATCACGACTTGTAAGTGTTTGGTCAAGTTCCAATTCTCCGATGATGTTACGCAATGTAGTTTGTGTAAGTTTTTCAATGGCAAGACTTAAATCTTCAATTTCATAAGTAGACTTGAAAGGGTCGGTAATTTGGTAATAAAGAATTGCGTTGATTTCTATAGTAACGTTATCTTTTGTAATAACAGTTTGTTTCGGGAAATCATAAACGCATTCACGCATGTCGATGACATCGGTTCTTATGTATTGAATATATGAACGACCGTTTCCGTCTGTACGTGAAATTCTTTTCGGTATAATTCGAATCT
Source organism: Spirochaetales bacterium (assembly GCA_017624275.1). Taxonomy (GTDB): domain Bacteria; phylum Spirochaetota; class GWE2-31-10; order GWE2-31-10; family GWE2-31-10; genus RGIG8597. The sequence continues at coordinate 10,786 of JAGANG010000010.1, forward strand.
TATCTAGGAACGGGATTATCAAATTTACTCCGGTATGTAATGTTTTGTGATATTTTCCCAAACGCTCTACTATCATGACTGTAGATTGTTTTACGATATGGATTCCTTTGATAAGGATGAAAAGAATCAAAATTGCAATTAATGCGATTAAAAAAGTGGCAATTCCCATGATTTACTCCTTTATTTTTTTTAAAAATTAATTATCTGTCGATTGTGAAGTTGAATTTTTACTCACAATTACAGTATTTCCCTCTATTCTTATAACACGTACTTTTTCGCCAGCTTCGATAACACTTTCGTCTTCGGTACGTGCTTTCCACAAATCGGCATATAGTTTTACAGTTCCGCTGTTTGTAGAATCAATTTTAGTTTCTGCTGTTAATATTTTACCTTTCATTGCATCCACATTAGACTGTGGGGCATTTTTGTTGTACAAATATTTTTTGCAAATAGGGCGGATGTATATTAGCAATAAAACTGTAGAGATTGCAAAAATACACAACGGTATAAATGCAAGATTTGCGGGGATAAAAAAGGCAACGGCTCCGGCTATTAAACAACTTAATCCGATTAATGCCAAAAGAAATGCCGGAGTGAAAATTTCTCCGATGATAAGCACAATTCCGATAGTTATCCATATAAGCCATATTTTTTCCATAATCTCTTTCCTTGTATAAAAAAATAATTACTGAGTATAAAATACATCAGTAATTATTTTTAGTGGTATTTTTTAACCAAACATTGAAATCATTACACCGGCAGCAATAGCAGATCCGATAACTCCGGCAACGTTTGGTCCCATAGCGTGCATTAATAAGAAGTTAGATGGTTCTTCTTCCATGCCGACCTTGTTGGCTACACGTGCAGCCATAGGAACAGCAGAAACTCCTGCGGCACCTATTAACGGATTAATTTTATTTTTAGAAAATAGATTCATAATTTTTGCTGAAATAACTCCGGCTGCTGTTCCGAATACAAAAGCGACTAATCCGACTAATAGAATTCCTAATGATGAAAGCTGCATAAATTTATTTGCAGACATTTGCATTCCGACACCCAAACCTAAGAATATTGTAACGATGTTTAACAATTCATTTTGCATAGTTTTAGACATTCTTTCGACAACGCCGATTTCTTTTACAAAGTTACCGAATGTCAATGCCCCGATTAGCGGAACTGATGACGGAACAAAAAGAACGCATAAACAAAGAACGATAAGAGGGAAAATTATTTTTTCAATTTTGCTGACTTCTCTTAATTGTTGCATTTTTATGCAGCGTTCTTTTTTTGTAGTTAAAGCTCTCATTACCGGCGGTTGGATTAACGGAACTAATGCCATATATGAATACGCAGCTACGGCGATAGAACCGAGCATATCAGGAGCAAGTTTTGAAGCTACATAGATAGATGTAGGGCCGTCGGCTCCTCCGATGATTGAAATGGCACAAACATCACGCATTGAAAAATCTATTCCGGGAATAAAGTTTAAACAAATTGCTCCCAAAAGTGACCCGAATATACCGAATTGAGCCGCAGCTCCCAGCAACGCCATTCTCGGATTGGCAATTAAAGCACCGAAATCGGTCATTGCACCTACACCCATGAATATTATTAAAGGAAATAACTCGGTTTTGATACCGGTTTCGAAAAGCATATACAAAAATCCGTGAGGCGGATTTCCCATTCCGGCAAGAGGTACGTTTACCAATAGAGTTCCGAATCCGATAGGAATTAACAATAACGGTTCGAAACCTTTAGCTCCTCCCAGATAAAGTAAAATGAATGCGATTAAAATCATTACGGCTTTTTGCCATCCGTAAGTATAGGTAATTTTACCGTCGGTTTCGATATTTTCGATTTTTTCAGTGAAGAATGCATAGATTCCCGTTGTTTGTAACAAACCTTTTAATGTGTCAGTTACAGAAAAACTTTCGTCTTCGGCTGTTGCAGTTTCTGTTATCGCAACTTCTTCTACAGTTTTGACTTCTTCCGAAACCGGAACTTCTTCTGAAATTACAGAACGTTCAAGGATTTCGGGAGTTTGTGTATTTACAGAAACAGATGTAGTTGCTGTATTTTTTTGTTCCATATTAATGCGAACAAAACCTACACAACAAACAACTGCAAGTATTCCAATGCAGTAAAGTATTGTTTTTTTATTTTGACTTAAAATTTTCATTTGCTTTACCCCAACTTATACAATTTCTACTAAAGGATCTCCGACGGCAACTGAAGTTCCTTCTTTTGTTAAATAACGAACTTTTCCGGCATCGGCAGTTTTTACTTCAAGTTCCATTTTCATTGATTCCAGAATAATTACGGTATCACCGGAAACAACTTCGGAATTTTCGGAAAGCGGCAATTTAAATACGGTTCCTGCTACAGGTGCTGTGATTACTTTTCCGTCGCCTGAAGCTTTCGGTGCAGACGCAGTATTACCGGCATCGATTAAAATAGTGCCTTCTTCTCTTACGCTGACATTGTAATCTACACCGTCAACATTTACGATATAAGCTTCGGCACCTTTTTTACCTGATGATTTTGTGTTTTCGCTAGGTTTGATTTCTACCGGTCCGTTAGCACGTTCGGCAAAGAATTTCGGAGCTACTTGCGGGAACATTGCGTAAGTCATTAAATCTTCGTCGCTGATATTATCAAGTAATTTTTTCTCTTCCAACTCGGCACGTAATTTATCAAGTTCGTTCGGTAATAAATCTGCCGGGCGACAATCTGTTGTTTTTTCAACAGCCAATTCTTGTAATGCTTTTTTTACTAAGTCAGCATCTGGTTTTGCAGGTGTGCGACCGTAGTTGCCTATAAGCAGATTTTTTGATTCTGCCGTAAGTTTGTTGTATCGACCGAAAAGTACGTTGAATACTGATTGTGTTCCTACAATTTGTGAAGTAGGCGTAACAAGCGGTGGATAACCGAAATCTTTTTGTACTACGGTAATTTCCTTTAATACATCATCAAGTTTGTCTAAGGCGTTTTGTTCACGCAATTGATTTTCCAAGTTTGAAAGCATTCCGCCCGGAACTTGAGACAGTAAAATACGAGTATCTACACCGGTAAAAGAAGATGCATAATCTGCATATTTCTTTTTTGCTTCTTTAAAGTATTCTGCTATTTCACTTAGAAGTGTCAAATCCAACTGTGTGTCAAACTCTGTGTTTTTTAAAATTTCAACTATTGATTCTGTCGGAGAATGACTTGTTCCCATTGACAGCGGCGAGATTGCTGTGTCTATCATATCTGCACCGGCTTCGATTGCTTTTATAAGTGTAGCTACAGACATTCCTGTTGTAGAATGTGAATGAACACTCAAAGGAAGTGATGTTTTTTGCTTGATTGCTTTTACGAGTTCTTCTGCAATATATGGTTTTAATAAACCAGACATGTCTTTTATACAAATGGAATCGGCACCCATTTTTTCAAGTTCTTTTGCCAATTCTGCATATTTTTCAATTGTATGTACCGGAGTAACGGCATAACTTATACAACCTTGAATATGAGCTTTTTGTTTTTTTATTGCATCAAATGAAGCTTTCATATTACGAGTATCATTTAACGCATCAAAAACTCTAAATACTTCAACGCCGTTTTTTACGGCTGTTTCTACAAATTTTTCTACAACATCATCAGCGTAATGTCTGTATCCGAGTAAGTTTTGACCGCGTAAAAGCATTTGCATTTTAGTATTAGGCATTGCTTTTTTTAAGTTGCGAATTCTTTCCCATGGGTCTTCATTTAAAAATCGAATACAAGAATCAAACGTAGCACCGCCCCAAGTTTCGAGAGACCAGTAACCTACTTTGTCCATTTTTTCTGCTATTTTAAGCATATCTGAAGTCAGCATTCTGGTAGCGAGCAAAGACTGATGTCCGTCACGTAATGCAACATCTGTAACAGCTATTTTTTTTGCCATTTTTTTCTCCTGAAAATAGAATTTATTTTGTTAATCTTTTTTTCTGTAATTATTTACTGCTGCGGTAATTGCAGCAACCGGAACTTCTTTTTTCTTTGATACCGGTGCAGGTTTTGCCGGTTCATTTTTATCTAACCCCAAAAGTTTTATTACTTTACTTGAAAGGTTGATTGCCCAAATCAGAATGGTAAGAAATATAAATACGATAGCCATTCCGAAAATCATAACCCAGGCCGCTTGACCTAAAAGTTCTGTTGTTGTCATAAGTAACTCCTTTGCTTCTATTTATAAAAAATAACACATTGCGGTTATATTTTATTCTTATGTACTTTAGTTTTTGTAAAATTGAAATTAAAAAATGATTCTTACATCTCCCGTTACAATTTTACTTGTTTTTACTCCGTCGTTTAAATACAAAAAACCGTCGTCATCTATATTTTCAATAATTCCCGAAATTGTAGAGCTTCCTTTATATATTTCGGAAATCTCAGCTTTCTCGCCGATAAGCTTTGTTTTGGCCAACCAAAGTTGTTTTATTTGTGAAATATTTCCGTTTTCCGGCAACCTTAAACAGTCTACAATATTTTCTAGTAAGCTGTTTGTAAAAAGTTCCGGATTTATCTCCTTGCCTGTTTGTATAAAGAAAGATGTTGCCGTTTTATCCGGAATTGAAGTTTTTAATTCGTCTGTAGTGGAATTTAAATTTATTCCTATTCCGGCAATACATTTATCAATTTTATTATTTTTCCAGGTTGATTCCGTAAGGATTCCGGCAAGTTTGCATTGTCCGACAAAAATATCATTAGGCCATTTTATCCAAGCTCCGGTAAGTCCGTTTTTTTCTAATGTATTTATTGCGGCTACGGCTAATGCTGCCGTAATCCAAACAGGTGAACATGAAAGGCTGCGAAGTCCGATTGATAAAGCTAAATTTTTATTTGGAATGGTTACCCAATTTCTGTCCAATCTGCCTCGTCCGGCAGTTTGATTGAATGTATAAACAGCTGCGTGGTTTACGAAATCTTGTTGCATAAGCAAGGAGTTTGTAGAAGTTGCAGTTGTTTTGTATTCAATGGACGTAAAAAAACTTTCAATCGAGACTTTTTCTTTCATTCGATATAATCCGTTTTTACAGTATCAGAGTTTTAAAGTTTGTATCAAGTTTTTCATCGCAACGGCGGCTTTCCCACGATGTGATATCGCATTTTTCTCATCTGCACTTATTTCCGCCATACCTTTTCCGTAAACCGGAGTGAAGAAAATCGGGTCGTATCCGAAGCCGCCGTTTCCTACGGGAGCTTCAAGCAATGTGCCGCAACAATCTTCTTGTACGATGTAAAATCTTGTAGGAGAAACATAAAGCACCAAGGCACAGACATAAGCTGCGTTTCTGTTTGTTTCACCTTTCATTTCTTTCAACATTAATTCGTAACGTTCGATATCATTCAATCCGGCTCCGCCGTAACGTGCAGTGTGAATACCCGGTTTGCCGCCCCAAGCTTCTACGCATAATCCGGAGTCATCTGCCAAAACAGGCAATCCGGTTGCTTCATATACGGCTTTGCATTTGATTAATGCATTTTCTATGAATGAATTTCCGTCTTCGATAATTTCCTTGTCAAAGTTGATTGAAGTCAAATCTTTAAGTGCTATAGAGTTTCCGAATATTTCTGATAATTCTCTTGTTTTATGTTGGTTTTTTGTGGCGAGTATAATAGTTTGCATTTTTTCCTCGGTATTTTTGATGTTAAATAAAAAAATTAAGACTTAAAACAGAGTTAAATTTTTATATTAAAAGTACTGTTTTAAGTATATTTTTGTATTGTAGATTAATTTAGAGATATAGAACTTTTTTTGCTTAAATACAATTAATTAATTTGGCTAAAAGGAGAACGAACGTGATTTTTTTTTAAGTTGAAGGTGGTAAAAAATTAAGAATATAAATAAAAGTTTATATGATTTTTAAAAAAAGGTTTATAAAGAGCTTGAAATATGAAAGAAAAAGACTATATATAAACGGTTTAATATGCGAGTAGAGATTTAAAATCTAAGGAGCGTTAGTTATGGATTTATCAAAACTGACTAATAAAGTTGCTGCTGTAATTATTTCAGAAGGCAAAATGTTGATACTTCAAGGGAAAGACGGAAAATGGGAATTCCCGAATGTGATTCTCGGTGAAGACGAAAAGGTTGATAATGCAATAATAAATTTATCTAAGAATAAATTAAATGTAGATGTTGTTCCTGCTGCTGAAATCGGGAGTATAGAAAAAAGTACCGGTGATGCTATCGAAATCGTAATGTTTATTCATGTAAATACCGGCAATCCGGGCGGTGTTGCGGTTTCTGGAGATTATACTGCATCCAATTATGTTTCTTTTGCTGAGTTCGAAAAATTAGACTTGGCTGAGAATGAAAAGAAGTTTTTGGAAGTATGTGTTGATGATTTGAAAAAACATTTAGGATAATGTTTTTTATAAATTAGATTATAGGGGAAAACTGTGAGTGACAGAGCTGATGGAAAATGGAATGTTTTGGTCGTTGATGACAGTGCATTCCAGGTAAAACAAATTACTAAAATTTTAGAAACACAAAATTTTAAAGTAATCGGTGTTGCTGCTGACGGAGCAGAGGGCGTGGCTCGTTTTCAAGAGCTTGGCGATGAAATAGATTTGGTAACTTTAGATATTACTATGCCGGGAATGGACGGTATTTCTTGCCTTAAAGAGATTATGAAAATTAATCCTAAAGCTAATGTTGTTATGATGAGTGCTTTGGGAAAAGAGGATTTGGTAAAACAATCATTATTAATCGGAGCTAAAGGATTTATCGTAAAGCCTTTGGATACCGATAAGGTTAGTAAGGTGTTGCAGTCTGTTTTAAAAAAATAATTAGGATTGTGTTTAATGATAGATTTCAGATCACAGCTAAAAGACCGACAGAAAATTTTATTATATTCAATTTTGGGTGTGATTTGGTCTTTATCTAATATAGGTTATATAAAGTTTTTCGGAAGTGCTTTTGCATGGTTTACTTTAGCACCAGCAATCTTTTTCTTAAAAAATGAAAAAAACTATGATGGGGTCAAGTATTCAACAATATTCGGATTTGTTGCTTATTTGACTCATTTTTGGTGGTTGGTAGTTCCGGTAACCGGAATGTCTAAAACTTTTGGACTTCCGGATTGGATTACGCCGCTTTCAATTTTACTTGGTCTAGTCATATTCTTAGGTCTTTCTTTTTTTTCCGGACTTAATTACACGCTTTGTTATGTTGTTTCAAAATTCGTAGGTAAAAATAAATCGTTTTTGTTTTATTTTTGTTTTGCAATATCCGGAACTGTTTTTGATTATTTTTATCCTAAATTGTGGGCAGATTATTTAGGTTATTCTCAATATCAAATGGTAAACATCATTCAGTCGGTGGATTTGTTCGGTATAAGTTATGTGACTTTTTTGATAATGCTCGTAAATACCGGATTAGCTTATCTTTTTGAAACGTTATTACAATATTTTCAAACAGAAGATTCATCAAAACGAGTTTTTAATAAAAATTCATTTAAATATTGTATCGGAGTTTTTTTATTGGTGGTAATTACCGCTGTTTACGGAGGAATCCGATACGATTTTATAAACAGTAAAATGAAAGCCGCAAAAAAAGTTTCGATAGGTATAGTACAGGGAAATATTTCCGGTGCCGAGAAAAAACGAAAAAACTCTTCGGAGATGATTGGAATTTACAGTAATCTTTCTTCAGAATTGTTAGTAGAACATCCTAAATTAATAGTATGGCCGGAATCAGCTGTTTCAATTTGGTTTGATGAAGAACAAAATGATTTTTCTCGTGTAAGAAGACGTTATTCAGGAAACAGTTTGCTGCTGTTTGGCGGGCATGCTCGGCGGAATAACGGCCTGGGAGTTTCGAGTGATATTTTTAACAGTTTGTTCCTTGTTGATTCTAACGGAGAGAAAATCGATTCATATTATAAAAATAAACTTTTACCGTTTATCGAACGAGCTCCGGCACGTTTCCTTTCTTTTGTGATATCAATGATGGGGCTAAAAGAGTTTTCGCCGGGAGAGGGACCGGTTTTTATAAAACATGACGGTTTAAAAATGGCTGTTAATATTTGTTACGAAGCATTGATACCTGAATATATTCGAAAATCTATTTTTGACAAGAACGGAGAATGTGCAAATGTCATTGTAAATTGTACAAATGATTCGTGGTTCGGAAAAACAATAGAGCCGGAAATGCATTTACGAATTTCAACTATTCGTGCAATAGAAAATCGTCGTTGTTTGGTACGAGCAACTTGTACCGGATATTCGGTATTTGTAGATGCCAACGGAGTTATTGACTATCGGTCACACTTATATAAACCGGAAGCTCATGTTGAAAAAGTTCCGTTGCTGGAAATTAAATCTTTTTATACATCTCACGGCTGGATATTCATTTATTTATTGGGACTTATATTTGCATTTTGTTTTTCAATTGTTGCACTTTACAGATTGTATGTTTATCTAAGAATTACAAGACGTGAAAAATATAACGACTATATTAAACGTCGCCACGATATTTGGATGCGATAGAGAAATCTTTTATAAAGAAAAAAACGCCGAATATTAGAAATAGACTTGTTATCAAAATATTTTTTTGCTATAAGAGTGCCATCGTAAAAATGACCGACTGGTCATATTTTTGGAGAAAAATTATGATTAAAATATTAGGAACAGGTAGTTACGTTCCGGAAAAAGTATTGACAAATTTTGACTTAGAAAAAACATTAGACACATCTAACGAATGGATAATTAAACGTACAGGTATAAAAGAAAGACGTATTGCTGCTCCGGAAGAATCAACAGTTTCTTTTAGTGTTAATGCAGCTAAAAAAGCTCTTGCAGCAGCGGGAGTATCTGCGGAAGATGTAGATTTATTGATATTAACAACATCTACGGCAGATTATCAAATATCTTCAAGTGCACCTATAATTGCAAATGAATTAGGATGCAGAAAAATCCCGGCATTCGATTTGAATGCGGTTTGTGCTGGTTTTGTTTACGGATTTGGCGTAGCAACCGGTTTTTTAGAATCCGGAATGTATAAAAATTGCCTTTTGATAGGTGCAGATACTTACTCTCGAATTTTGAATTGGAAAAACAGAAATAGTTGTATTTTGTTCGGCGATGGAGCCGGGGCTGTTTTTATGAAGAAAGAAGAGGGCGCATCCAATATATTATCGTATGATTATTGCAGTGACGGCAGAGGGTCTGCTCATATAAGAATTCCTGCCGGCGGAAGTAAAATTCCGTATCATTCATCAGAAAATATTGCGGAAGATGATTTATATTTTCAAATGGACGGTAAAAAAGTTTATGAGTTTACCATTAAAGAAATTCCGGCGTGTGTAGAACGTCTTTTGGAAAAAGCGAATATTTCATCAGCAGATTTAGACGCAGTTGTCTTTCATCAAGCAAATATTCGTATTATCGATACTGTTGCAAAAGATTGTGAAATTCCTATAGAAAAGTTTTTTATCAATATTCAAAAGTATGGAAATACATCAAGTGCGTCTGTACCGTTGGCTTTAGACGAGGCTGTAAGGGAAGGAAAGATAAAAAGCGGTGATAAAATTTTAATGCTCGGCTTCGGCGGCGGACTTAGTTGGGGCGGAATAATTTTGGAGTGGTAATAAATATAAAATAAGTTATAATACTTTACATGAAGAAGTTTAATTTACGTATTTGTATTTTGTTGTGTATTTTTTCACTGACAATAATTCCGGTTTTATTGATTAATGTTTTTTATGTTTTTAATGTAGTACAAAATGTAAAAAAGCAAAGCCAAGTTTTTTATTCAGACTTAGTAAACCAATTTGCTGTAAATATTGATTTTTACTACAGTCAATATGCAGAAGAGTTCGGAAATATTTCAATACTTCCCAGCTTTCAAGAGATTTTGAATCGACCTAAAGATTTATCTGCGGTTAATGAAAAAGTCTTTTTGTATTATTCTGATACCAGTACGGAATTTCGTCAAAGTGTAGATGCTAAAAAATTCGGAGATTTTTTTATTGTCGAGTTCGATAGAAAAAATCCGACAAATAATATGCCGTATAACTTAATAGATTTTTCTGAAAATTTAGCTGTTAATATCGATGTTGATAAAATGGTTACCGAACCGTCTTTTAAATTGATGAATGCTGAATCGGAAGGTAAACCTATATTATGTGAATCCGGAATCTTAAAAAAAAGTTCGTCTGAAGAGTATTCGGATAGAACTTTTTTCTTTTATCCCTATAAGAAAAACAGCAAAAATGAACTTAAATACTTAATGGGTGTAATGTGTAATGAGGATTTCTTCTATAATAATATTTATAAAAACAATTCAGGAATAGAGCGTGGAACTCTTTATTTACATGACCAATTCGGCGAGTTGTTGAATGTTAATCATCCAAGTGAAAATGATTATTATAAATACGACCATTTAGTGGGAAAATATCAATACGGTGATACTGTTCACGAAAATACAAAGTCACAAAAAAGAATGACTTTAAAAGAATATCAATTATTAAATACGGATCAAGAAATCCTTCAGGCTCCTCAATTTTTACATCAACGTGAAGTTTTTGATAATGAAGGTTGGAGTTCACCTAATTGTTCTGTAGTTTTGCATAAGCAACAAAAATTTTTATCAATTTTTATGCGTGCTCCGTTATCTCAAATTGAAATTTCATTTTTTTATCCGTTAGTGCTTGTTTATATGCCGGTTGTCGGAATTGTTATAGGTAATCTAATTTTGATGGCATTACTGTTAATCGTTGTAAGTTTGATTATCATAAAAGTGACAGACCGATTGATGTTACCTATAACTCAATTGATAAGCGTTCAAAAAGAAGTAGAACACGGAAATTATGATGTAAAACTGAACGAAGAAATGTTTTATGGAGAATTTGCTGATATAGGGAAAAATTTTAATGCGATAGTTTCAAAAAATGTAAAAGAGCGTGCCGATGCCAATATGTTTTTAGAGGAACAACAAACGCAAATATTAAGCAATTCAAAGAATCTGGAAGCTGCTGCTAAAAAGGTAAAAGATAAACATTCTATGATGGAAGTGAATTTACTGGAGATTTTACCTAAAAAAGAAGTGGAAAAAATGCTTTCTGATGAAAAAATTGAGCCTGTAGTATACGAAAATATCAGTTTATTATTTTTTGAGATAAAAGAACTTTTCGGTGTAATTTCAAGTGCGACATCATCGGAACAATTAGCGGAATTGAATAATATTTTTATTCAATTTGATGAAATAATGAATAAGTACGGCTGTTATAAAATTCGAACTCAGGGACAAACATATTTAGCTGCTTGCGGTTTTCCATTGGAAGACAGTTGGAATGTTCAGCATATAACGGCAGCAGCGACAGAATGTGTCAAATTAATAGAAAAAAGAAATGCCGGCAATGAGAAGCAAATAAAATTCAGAGCCGGAATATATTTCGGTTCGATAACTGTAGGTGTTATAGGGACTAAAAAATATACTTATGACATTTTAGGTAATACAGTTACTGATGCATATAATTTCTTAGAGCAAACGCCGCTTGGTAAATTGAGTGCTTCTTCTGATATTTATCAAGCTTTACAAAATAACAAGTTTTGGAAATTTGAGCGGTTTAAAGAAGTAATATTAAAAAACGGAAAGATTGAAGAGATGTTTCTTTTTTGCGGAGAAAAATAATGAGAAATAAAAAACAGTTTTCTAACTATATTATAATGTCTTTTATTCCTTTGGTTATGATTCCGGTATTAATAATTGCGATTTTTCCGTATTCCGGAACGACAAAGAAAATGATTGAGAAAACAAAGGATTTTTATTCCGATGTTTTGTTACAAATTACGGACAATGTAGATTTATATTACAATAGATATGACTCTATTTTTAAGAATATCGGTGAATCTAAGTTATTTCAAGATATTATAAACAGGCCGGCTCAGACAGCGATAGAACAGGTAAGTTATTTACATGACGGGGTAGAAGAAACCGGGATAAAAGGTTTGACCAATCTTGTTTCATCTAAAACTCGCGGTTCTTTTTGTGTAATAGAACTAAATCGTCCCGATGCCATAAAGAAAACCTCTTTTTCAATTATAAGATCTAAAGAAGATAACTCGGCGTTTGAGATTGAAGGGATTCAAAATGAGCCTTTTTTCTTGAAAATGAAAGAAAATTCAGACGACAAACCGATTGTTGCTTTTTCTTATGCAGTAGATATTCCGGTAAAAGACAGACGTGTAATGTTTTTTTATCCTTACAGAGGTAAAGAAAAAAAAGAAATTGAAACTATAATGTTGATTCTTGAAATGCAAGATTTCTTACCTCAATTGTACGAAGGACAAACCGGAGTAAAATTGGGTACGTTGTATCTTATGGATCAATTCGGTAATGTTTTGGACAAAAATCATCCTTCGGTAAACGATTATTACGATTATGATGAAAAAAGCGGTGAGTATGTTTTAAATCCGGGTGATGATCCCGATGATGAATTTGAAGGGATGAGCTTTGCTAAATATCAAATGCTTAATACGGACGAAAAGATTCTTCTTTCAAAAGATGTAGAAAAATGTATTGAAAAATATGAACAACAATTAAGTTTTTCTCCGGAATGTAAAGTTATAAATTATGCCGGCGAAAAATATTTATTCATTTATATGAAAGCTAAAGATTCACAAATTCAGGCTTTATATTTTCATCCGTTAAAAGAAATTACGGAATCGATTCGCCATCTGACGTTGAAAATATTTTTAATTATTCTTCTAGTTCTTATAGCAACTGTGATTGTAACGATTTTCTTTTGCACACGCTTTTTTGCAGAAATTCAAAATCTGGCAGATAAGCAGACGCATTTATTAAATGACGATTATACTTTCCAAAAAGATGACAGTTCTTCTAATTTTAATATCAGAGAATTTACGGAATTGAACGATTCTCTTAATGCAATGGCAAATGCAATTTCCAGAGCGAATATATTATTCAAAGGCAAATCTGAAAAACAGGCGAAAGATATAGAAGCTCAAAATAACGAGATAGAATTGTTTAATCAGGCAATAAAACGTGAAGAAAAGAAAGCTAATGATGTTTTACTTAATGTTGTACCGGGAAAAATATTAGAAGATATTTTATCTGATAAAGTCGCTACAGAATGGTTTGATAATGTCGGTATAATGTTTTGCGAAATAACAGAAATCAATTCAGAATTCTCAAATGGAAATTCTCAATTAGTAATGAACGAATTGAGCCAAGTATTCGGTAAATTTGATTCTATAATGGAATGTAATAATTGTACCAGAATAAAGACTGTCGGAAATGTATATTTTGCTGTAAGCGGTATTTTTGAACAAGATCCTCGTGCTGTATTAGTTTTGGCAAAAGCAGCGGAAGAATGCAGAAAATACATAGAACAGCGAAATTTAAATGCAGAGATTAAGTTTCAAATCAAAATAGGTATGAATTTAGGATCTGTTGCCGGAAGTGTAATAGGCAAGAAAAGATTCAGTTATGATTTGTTCGGCGAAGACGTAAATATTGCGTGGTATTTGAAATCTAATGCTTCTATCGGACAAATTGCAATTTCTTGGGCGATATACAAGCTTATTGCCGGTGCATTTAAATGTAGTAAACACGAATCTTTCAATGTGGAAGGGTACGGCGTATTAGAATCCTATTTGCTTGAAGGTGAACTAACTTAGTGGTATAGAAAAAAGCATAGTGTTGAAAATAAAGAAAATGATGTCAGATTTCGATAATAATTTTTGAGTATTTTTTTCTTCAAACAGAGATTAAACTCAAAAAAATAAATGGAAACGCTTATGCTGAAAAAAAATCTTTGTATTATATTATTGCTTTTAACTTGTAGTTCTATATTCGCTCGATTTAGAGTTCAGGTGATTTATAAAGATGTTTATTATTTTATGGAGCCGTATGAAACGACTTCATATCCGACAAGCAAGTCAAAAAATCTTTATGTAAGCCGTATTATTGATAAAACGCAACTTCACAGAATTCGTTTGAATAGTACGCAAAAATCGAAATTGGAATCACTGCTTTTTATCGGGGATAGTTATACATTTAACAAAGTGCGTCTGACATTGGTTCATCCGGCAAGTTATCCGGGCGGATTGGGAAGTTTTAAAATTGAAAATTTAGAAGATGAATCTTTTGCTATTTATTTTACCGTAGCTGATTATGATTCCGTAGTTTTGCAATCGTATATAAATTTTTATAATCCGAGATGGAAAACATTTACCGAGCCGGGAACCGAGTTGGATTACATTACTTCAGCAATAGCGGTACGAATGTTACTTGACAGACTTTCCGGTAAAATAGAATGGAAAAGTGATTTGCCTCAAGTTCTTACAGTAGATAAGATGAATGAGATTTATACTCAAGATCCGGATCTGGAAAGAACAATAAAAGAATATTATTGGGAACGTAAAAATAACGGCGGTTATGTTTTACGAACAAATCTTACTTCGGCAGATGAAGTTGCGTTGCGTAAACTTTTAGATCGTGCCGATTTCAGTTTTTCAAAAACAATGGCAAATAAAGAACGAATAGAAGCGTATGAAGATTTTATTAAGCAATTGGCATCTTACGGAAATGCGGAAGAAATATTTGAAAAACTGGTACAATTTGTAAGTGTAAATATCAGCACAATAGAAGACTATGATATTGAAAATGATTGGATTAAACCTTACAATTTGCTTTATACACGCAAAGGTGATTATAAATCTATTGCATTTTTCTATTATCATACTTTTAAACGACTGGGATTGGACAGCGAAGCATTTTTTGTAGTGCCGTTGGAGAAAAAAGAAAAACAAGATTTTACAAAAGATATTTCATGGGAAGAAGTTGAAAACGAATTGATAAAACATAATATCGCAGTGTCAACTAATTTAAATATAAGAAAATATGAGTATCCTAATTTTACTGATTCTCGATTGCTGGTAGCATTTAAATATAAAAACAGTTGGCGATATACAAGCGGAACACAATGGATTGAAACCGGGTTGAAAAATAAGACCGGAGAACGAACGACAGCTCATTATTCAAAAAACGGCTGTTATTATATGAAGTTAAATGAAGAATTAGCCGGAAGAATAGAAAATGATTTGCCGCTTATCGGCGGAACCGAAATGAGAACGTTGCAATGGAATGTTTTTTTGGATGTTTCTAAAGATCCGCAATAACGGGAGATAAAATTGTTTCAAAAATATTTACGTAATTCTACTGAAAAAGTAATTCAAGCGATAAATATAGGTACTATGGAATTGGCTAATTTTCAACAGCCGATATTTACTCCGGAATTTATCCTTTTAGGATTGTTAGAACAGGAAGATTCCGGAATCATGCGGATACTGGAAGAAATTGAGATGGAACCTCAAACCGTAGCGGATACCGTAATAGAAAAAATTTATACGCTGTTTCCGGCAGCCGAAGAGCAACCTTCATTGCCGACGGAAATTACATTGAGCCCCGATGTGGAGCGACTTTTGGAAATTGCATCTCAGGAATCAAAAGAGCTTCACGATAAGTTTATCACTACGGAATCATTGTTTCTTGCTTTTCTTCACAAAGAAATTGTTCCATCGTGCGAAATATTGTCAGCTGTGGGATTATCTTATGAAAAATGTAAAGCCGCAGTTTTCAGTATTCGTAACGGAATGACGATTACGGCAAGAGACGGAGAAAGTCAGGAAAATGTTCTTGATGTCTTTGGTACGGATTTGACGGAGCTGGCACAACAAGGAAAGTTGGATCCGATTGTGGGGCGAGAAGAAGATATTGAACGAATAGTGGAAATTTTAGCTCGTCGTGTAAAAAATAACCCGGTAATTATCGGGGAACCGGGCGTAGGTAAAACTGTTCTGGTAGAAGGTTTGGCACAATTGATAGCTGCTCATCGAGTACCGCAGACTTTACAGTCAAAGAAAATAATTCAGCTTGACATTGTACAACTGACAGCCGGTACAAAATTTAAAGGCGAATTTGAAGAGCGAATGAAGGCGATTGTTGATGCATTGGAAAATGCCGGCGGTCGTGTAATTGCATTTATAGATGAAATACAAACACTTATGGATTCCAGTGCAGGTTCTATAAAAATGTCGGATATTTTAAAACCGGCATTGGCACGAGGACAAATCCAATTAATAGGTACGGCAACTTGTGAAAATTATAAGCGAACGATAGAAAAAGACCGGACATTTTCACGATGTTTTCAGGTAGTACGATTAAAAGAGCCTTCAATAGAAGAATCAGTGAAAATCCTTAAAGGAATAAGCGAAAAATATAGTGCTCATCACGAAGTTATTTATGAAGACCGAGCTTTGGAAGCAGCCGTAAAGTTATCATCACGCTATATAAGTGAGCGATTTTTACCGGACAAAGCAATCGATTTACTTGATGAAGCCGGAGCATGTAAAAAAATATTTTTGGTTTCTACTCATCCGGAGGTTTATCATCTGGAAACTCAACTTGCGGAATTACGCAGAGAAAGGACTATGGCTTTTAGTGAAAGTGCAGGTTCCGGAGGCGTAACGGCTGTAGTAGAACTTCAAATGAAAGTAAATGAAATTGAAGCAAAACTGAAAAAAATACGAGCAAAGTGGAAAGAGGAACAAGAAAAAAGTTCTAATATTGTAACAGCCGAAGATGTCGCTGTGGTGGTAAGTAAAATTACAGGAGTTCCTGTCAATAAAGTTGTAGAGACGGAAGCTAAAAAGTTAGTGGCAATGGAAGATGTTCTTCATAAGAGAATTATAGGACAAGACTCAGCCGTTACGGCAGTATCCAATGCAATTCGAAGAAACCGAGCCGGTATAAAAGATGCAGGTCGTCCGATTGGGATTTTCTTGTTTTTCGGGCCTACAGGTGTAGGGAAAACTGAATTTGCTAAAGTTTTGGCGGATTTTCTTTTTGACGATGAAACAAAAATTGTTCGCCTTGATATGTCAGAATACATGGAACGCCATTCGGTTTCTAAAATGATTGGTTCACCTCCCGGATATGTAGGATATGACGACGGAGGTCAATTGACCGAGCAAATCAGACGTAATCCGTATTCTGTAGTATTGCTTGACGAAATGGAAAAGGCAAATGAAGAAGTTTTCAACTTAATGCTGCAAATCTTTGATGAAGGAAAATTGACGGACAGCCAAGGTGTGGAAGTAAGTTTCCGTAATACCATAATTATCGGGACGTCAAATTTAGGTTCGTCAAAAATGTTTGATTTGGGGAAACGTATAGGTTTTGCCGGAACTCCGTCGAAGTCGGAAGATTACGGCGTGATGAAAGAGAAAATTTTGGAGGAAACAAAGAAATTTTTTAAACCGGAATTTTTAAATCGTGTGGATGAGATTATAGTTTTTCATTCATTGGAAAAAGAACATATTTTATCGATAACAAAATTGTTGTTGGAAAAATTACGCAGGAAAATCGAAGATGTCGGTTATAAAATAAATTTTGACGACAATGTTTGCGAAAGAATAGCACAATTGGGATATTCTCCGGAATTCGGAGCAAGACCGTTGAGACGTGTAATAGAAAATCATATAGAAAATGCGATTAGTTTTGAAATTATTCGCGGTAATATAAAACCCGGAAAAACAATCAATGTTTCGGTGAAAAATGATGATTTTTGTATTACCAGCATAGATTGATTATTTGCAAAATAAAATCGTAGTTCAATAGAAAGGGAAGGGAAATCATGAATCGTATAAAAATTATCAGAAATTGTTTTGCAGCCTTGGTAGTTGCGTTTACGCTTGTTTATATCACGGTGCAAAGTTTTAATATTCCGGGATATCAAGAAAAAGAAGCAAATCGAATTCTTGATGAATTGACACCAATTCTTGTAATGGACAAATTAAAAGATTATCAAATTGAAGATATAAGCGATGAAAGCGTTGTTTTGATTTTGGTAAAACGTCCGGATTTTCCGCAGATTCCCGTAATTTACGATTGCTCATTTTTCCCGGAAGGAGCTGATTCTATTAAGAATAAGCTGAATGAAAGTAAATCAAAACTTCGTTCTTATCACAGAACAGCCGGAAATCTTCGTTATACAGTGTGGATGCGTAAATTCCCTATTTATTATCAGGTAAAATATTTACTTATACCGGTTTTGGTAAGTGCTTTAATTTTTATTATCGGATTGATTTTTATTATTATCTTTTTTAATCCGGCAAATATTCCGGCTATTCCTAAAAAGAATAAAGAAGAAATTATTTTGAAAAAGAAAGAAAATAATGATGATGACAATGATGAAGATTTGAATATCGAAGAAGATGATCGCTATTTAATGGAAGAACTTCGCAATGTATCGGAAAAAAGCCAAGACATTCAGAACTTGGAAGCTCCGTTGGAAGATTATTCAGACTCGGAAGAAGAATCTGAAGATGTCGCAGAAGAGGAACAAACAGAAAGTGATGATGACGATAAAACCGATGAACTAGAAGCATATCGTGAAATTTGGGGACGAGATTTTAAAGTTTCCGATGATTTTATAGAAAATTTTTCATTGCTTTCCATGTATAGACTTTTCAGATTCAGTCTTACGCCGGAGCGATATATTTTACAGGGTTTGCAAGTCGGAACGTCATATTTCGGTTGGAAAAATGCGGCAATTTATATTTCTCAACAAGATGACTTTATTAATATTGAAAACGGCGAAAAAATAGATATTTCATCATTGAATATTATCAGTAATCCGCAAATGCGAGGAACTGTACATGTTCCTTTGTATCCGTACAGTAAAACAAATTTATTCGGATTCTTAGAGTTTACTTGGGATAAAGATGAAGATTTTGTAATGTCTGATATTTTGTATTTTCTGAAATTGTTATTCTCAAATGAAATAAAGACGATTTTTACCAATCAAAAAAATAACCAGAATTTAAAAGAACGCTTGAATGATATTTTGAAAGCTAACAGTGACGTAACTATTGCATTTCTTGAAGTTGACAACAGATATAAGTTGTTGAATGAACTTTCGGAAGATGAAGCAAATATTTTGAATATGAAAATATCCGATGACATAATGCAAGAATTTGTTGGATATGTAGTGTTTGAAGTATTTCCGTTTATTTACGGATTGTGTGAAAATTCTGAAGAAGAAGAAACAAAAGATCGGTTGAAAAACTTTTTGGCAGATCGAGATAAACATAATTATTTTATTTCACCGTCTCGCGGAAATATTGCGGTAACTTTTTCTGCCGGACTTTCTTCTAAAAAAGAGCGTGATATTGATGTTTATGAATTGATAGAAGAAGCAGAAAGCGGTTTGGATGTGGCTTTGGATCACGGAGGTAATTGGGTCAACAGTTTTGGTGAAATCTAATGAAGCAAGCTGCTTTAAAAGTTTTAAATGAATATTTTGGATACAATAGTTTTCGTAAAGGTCAAGATAAGATTGTAGAATCTGTACTTGCCGGACGTGATACTTTGGGGGTAATGCCTACCGGAGGCGGAAAAAGTTTGTGTTATCAGATTCCGGCTCTTTGTTTACCGGGAATTACGATTGTAATTTCTCCGTTGATTTCTCTTATGAAAGATCAGCTTGACAGTTTGACTTCTCGTGGATATCCGGCTGCGATGTTGAATTCTACGGTCATGCCGGAAACGGCCCGTGAAGTAATGGAAAATGTTTTGTCCGGTAAAGTGAAACTTTTGTACCTCACTCCGGAGCGTTTTCGAAATCAACGTTTTTTGGAATGGTTAAAAGATGTAGAACTGTCGCTTTTTGCTGTGGATGAAGCCCATTGTATTTCAGAATGGGGACATGATTTTCGTCCGGATTATCGACGACTTTCCGGAGTGTTAAAATATCTTAATTCTCCGCCGGTATTAGCTTTGACTGCTACGGCAACATCGGATGTTCGCAATGACATTGTAAAAGCTTTGGAAATGCGAAATCCCGAAGTAATAATTAACGGTTTTAATCGAGAGAATTTGATTTACGGTGTCAAAAAATTTTATCGAAATGAAGATAAAAAGCGTGGGCTTCTTGAGTTTTTACAAAAAGTGAAAACTCCCGGAATTATTTATACGTCAAGTGTCAAAGACGCAGATGAAATTTTTAATTATTTACGGACTAACAGTAAATTACGTTTTGCGTGTTACCATGCACGTCTTGATAAACAAGTTCGCAATAAGGCTCAGGACGATTTTTTGCAGAATAATATAGATGTTTTGATCGCAACGAATGCATTCGGAATGGGAGTGAACAAACCGGATATTCGATTTGTAGCACATTATTCTATTCCCGGAACGATTGAGGCTTATTATCAGGAAACCGGGCGTGCCGGGCGAGACGGTAAAACTTCATTTTGTTTGCTTCAATATATGGAGCAAGATGTAAAAATACAGCAGTTTTTTATAGATTCAAAAAATCCTCCGTTGGAATTATTACGTAATGTGTTGGCGAAGTTGGTTAAAATTTCGAAAAAACGATTTATTTACGAAGATGAAGAACTTGAAGGAGAAAGAATTTCTCTTCATGCTCAAGCGGCAGTTTATAAAATTTTGCAATACATGGGCTGTATCGAACTTGAATATATCCGTGAAGATGTTTTAGAAATAGAATTAAAACAGCCGCCTAAAGGTTGGCAACTTGATTATGAAGGGCTTTGCAGGTTTGCCGGCGGCAAGAAAACACTTACGATAACAAAATCAACGCTTGCCCGGCGGCTTGATATGAATATCGGGCAGTTAAACGAAACTTTGATGCAGTTGGAAAAAGAGAAATGTATCCTTGTGTCAAAAATAAGAGCCGGGCGACGGATAAAAGTCTTGGAAACCAAGCTTAATCCGCAACAGGAAAAAGAATATTGCAATATGGTTAATAAAAAAATCAGAGTCGATTACGCAAAACTTGACGCTTTGATTAAGTACGCACAGTTGGAAAGTAATGATTGTCGTCGCAGAGATTTACTTGCTTATTTCGGGGAAAAATACGAATCGGAAAATTGTGCTACATGTGATTTGTGTCGTAAGACTTTTAAAGTTTCGAAACCAAAACTTTCCGGTGTTGAGAAAAAAATATTGATGTCGGTATATTTAAGCGATGTTAATTTTGGGAAGAAAAAATTAGCTTTATTGTTTAAAGGTTCGTTTGAACTTGATGAACGCTTTCATGAATTGGAAGATTTCGGTGCGTTGTCAAAATTGGATGTAGATGAGATTGCAGCTCGGATAGATGAACTTTTGGATATGGGATTTTTATATATCGATACAAAAAGATATCCTGTGGTAAAAATTTCGGCAGACGGAAAAAAGGTTTTGCAGGAGGCTATTAATAAATGAAGAAAATTTTATTTGTGTGTTTGGGAAATATTTGTCGTTCGCAAATGGCAGAATCGATATTTAGAAATATGGTAAATAATGCCGGGCGTGAAAATGATTTTTTTATTGATTCGGCAGGGACTTCTTCTTGCAATCAAGGGCGACCGGCTGATGTAAGAGCCATTGCCAAACTTGCACAGCACGGACTTTCTACAGATCACAAAGCCAGACAAGTAGAAGCGGAAGATTTTGATAATTTTGATTATATTTTGGCAATGGATTCTGACAATTATGAAACTCTGATGTGGATGGCAGGTGATAACGAAGCCGGTAAAAATAAAATTATGATGTTTCGAACATTCGACCCGCAAGGAAACGGAAGTGTGCCGGATCCTTATTACGGCGGAGAAGAAGGTTTTGAAAATGTTTTCAAAATATGTGAGAGAACTTGTTGCGAACTGTTAGAAAAATTATAAAAAAGCATATTGATTTTTAATTTTATTAGGTGTAAGTAGTAGCTACTTTTATAAAATAAGGGGATAATTATGGCTGAAATTTCAGAAAATATGAATATTAGAGAATTAGTACAAACTTATCCTGATGCATTGGGTGTTTTTGGTGCATACGGTATTGGTTGTATCGGCTGTGCAATGGCAAGATACGAAACAATTAAACAAGGTTTGGAAGCTCACGGAATTCCTGTAGAACAATTTATGGCAGACTTAAGAAAAGCTGTAGCTGAAAAATAATTTGCGGATATTAGCTTTTTGCAAATGTCCCAGAATATTTCTGGGGCATTTTTTATGATTTAAATTGAGTAATAATTAAGTTATTAAAAATAAGGAGATAATTATGGATATTCAAAACAAAATGATTCATGCTTTGATTGATTCGGTTGATACTGTGTCTGTGTATTTTGAAAAAAATATTGAAACAGAAGATATCAGCGGAATTTATCTTTATTCCAGTAAAAAAGAAATTCCATATACCGTGAAATATGTTTGCGGTACTCGTCTTATTCTAAAAATTGCAGATTTAAATGTTAAAAAAGCATATTTTTTATCAAACAGTGAGCAAGAACTTCAATTGATTCCTCACGGAGTTTTGGACAGTGCAAAATATCGTTATCCCGGAGATGATTTGGGGGCCGTTTATACGACAAGAGCGACTACGTTTAAAGTGTTTGCTCCTACGGCAGAACGCATTACATTGAATATATACTCTGCACCGGAGGGCGGAAAAGCTGTTTCATATTCTATGACAGAAGGCGACTACGGCGTGTGGAGTGTAACCGTAAAAGAAAATTTAAAAGGTAAATTTTACGCATATAATGTTTTCGGAGAATATCCGGAATTTCAAGGAAAAAAAGATGTAGTCGATCCATATGCAAAATGTGTCATCGGTAAAACCGGACGAGCTATGGTGATTAATGAAAAAAGTTACGGAAAAAAAGAACCGTTACGATCAAATGTACCGTTGTCTTCATCTGTAGTTTATGAAATTCACATGCGTGATATTTCTATTTCGGAAGATGCCGGAACGACTTTCGGCGGAAAATATTTAGCTTTAACTCAAGATAAAACTGCATATCAAGAAAAAGCCGTAAAAGGCAAAAAAGCGGCGAAAGTATCGACCTTGTTGTCGCATATTAAAGAACTGGGTGTAAATACTGTTCAAATTATGCCTATTCAAGATTTTGATAACGATGAAAGTAATGAAAATGAATATGGCTGGGGCTATATGCCGCGTTATTTCAACAGCCCGGACGGAATTTATTCGTCAAATTGGAAAGACGACTCAAAAATTCGTGAAGTACGTAAAATGGTCGCTTCACTTCACAAAAACGGGCTGCGGGCAATTCTTGATGTAGTTTACAACCATACGGCAGAAGGTTTTTACGGCGAGGGAATCTATTCGTTTAATGCGTTTGTTCCGTATTTTTATTATCGATTCGGTAATGGTTATATTTCAAACGGTTCCGGATGCGGTAATGAGTTGCGTAGTGAAGCTCCGATGGTACGAAAATTTATCATCGAGACGTTGCGTTTCTGGACAGAATTCTATGACTTTGACGGTTTTAGATTTGACCTTATGGGATTGATAGATTTAGAAACAATGCGTGAAATCGTAAAAGAACTTAGTGCAGTAAAACCGGATATTTTTATTTATGGAGAACCGTGGACTGGAGGGCTTACTCCTATCGCTCCTACGTATAAAGGTGCACAGCGTTGTAATTCTTTTTCAGCGTTCAATGATGACTTTAGAGATGCGATAAAAGGAGCCGTTTTTGATGTAAGAGAGTATGGATTTGTACAATCATCAGGAAGTATTCATCGAGAACGAGTTATTCAAGGAATTTTGGGAAGTATTAATACATTTGCAGCTGTTCCGTGTGAAACAATGAATTATGTAGAAGTTCACGACAATAACACGTTGTTTGACAAATTGTATTATTCATTACGCAATACGGTAGAATTTGCCGAATTGGACAAAAAACGCCCGGATGATATCCAATTGTTGGAAACTATAAAAGCTCAACATAAACTGGCTGCATTTATTTTGCTTACCAGCCAAGGTGTGCCGGTTCTTCATTTGGGGCAAGATTTCATGCGTACAAAACATGGCGTAGAAAACAGTTACAATAGTCCGGACAGTATAAACGCCGTCGTATGGAAACGCAAAATGGAATTTATCGATGTGTTTACGTATTACAAAAACTTGATTGATTTACGAAAACAAAACTCAGTATTTTCATTGCCGCTTGATGTTGATGTACGAAAAGCAATAGAATTTCGTAATGACGTATTTTTGGCTGATAATCAAAATGCGATTGGTTATACATTGGATAGTGAAGACAAAACCATATTTGTGGTAATCAATCCTTATCAATACGATATAAATGTAAATCTGAAAGAAGATGGCTGGAATATGTTGTTATTCGGAGATGATTATTTCCCGGAAAATCCATTGCCGCTTCATTCGGCAAATATTACGGTTCCGAGACTCAGCGGTGCGGTATTTATAAAGAACAAAGTAGAACCCTCGAGTGTAGATAAAAAATAATTTTTTCTATACAAATAGGGAGGTTGTCATGTTAGAGATTCTATCTAATGAAAAAATGACATGGATTGATATTGTAAATGCTACATCTGAAGATTTGAATTATTTGCGAAAATCGTACAATTTTCATGACTTGGATTTTGATGATTGTCTTACAAAAGTACAACGTCCGAAAATGGAAGAATATGATGATTATCGTTTTGTTGTTCTTCATTTTCCGGTAGTTCTTGATAAAGGTAAAAGCAAGCGTTTTCAAATTGAAGAATTGGATTTTTTTTGGGGAAAAGATTTTCTCATAACTGTTCGTTCATCAAATTTAAATCGTGTTTCGGAAACATTTGAACAGTTGCGAAATATAGAAAGCAAATTTAATAAGTATTTTTCACAAGGTGTAGATTATTTATTGTACAAACTGTTGCATAAACTTGTAAAACAAATAGAACCGATTATGAAACAGATTAGCTGCGATATTGATTGGATCGATGTTAATTATGACAAGAAAAAAGCTGAAAGCGTTATTGAAAAGATTTCTGAATTACGCAGAAATATAATTTTCTTGCAATCAGCTTTAAAACCGCAATTAAACATTTTTGCTGTTTTTGAAAAAACCAAAGACCAACAAGAAAAAAACATGGGGGTTTATTGGGGAGATATTGGTGACAGTCTTGTGGAATTTATCGATATGGCGGAAGACGATCAGGAATTACTGGAAGGTTTGTATTCTTCTATAGATACGTTGTTGACATATCGGACCAACAAAATAATGAAAATATTGGCGATGATTACAGTAATTTCGTTGCCATTGACGGCTATTTCCGGATTTTACGGAATGAATGTAGCATTGCCTTTTCAAGATTTACAGAATGCCGTTTGGGGTATTGTCAGTGTAATGGTAGTATCCGTAATAATTGTAGTTTTGATTTTTACGATTAATAAATATTAAAAACTTTTTTGCTGTTTATAATGCACAACAAATATAAAAAATGCTTTGTTCTTTACGAATCGAAGAACAAAGCATTTTTTTGTTTCTACAAAATTGAATTAAAACGAGACGTTCATCGCCATTTTCAGCGAATCTTGTGAAAATCCGGCGTCAAAAGAAACTTTGCATTGTTCTATTGCTTGTCTGTAATGTTTATCCGCAGTGATAAAAAACGGAATTGAAATTAAATCGAGTATTACTCCGATTCCGATACTTAGAAAATAGCAGGAAACTCCCACGGCAATGTCAGATTTATCCGGTGCCGAATCATATTCCATAAGCCCTTGAACTACAAAACCGGTACAAAACAATGTAGGAATGGCTGTAATAATTGTTCCCGGTATAAAAAATCCCAATCCAATATTAAAATTTCTTTTATATGTATGATAGTCAACGCTGTTTTTTAACGGGAATTTTATTCTAAAATCAGGCGTTGTTCTGCCTTTTATACGCTGAACGTCGCTTTTATTAATAGTAATAATGCCGTCTTTAGTTTCTACCATATAACTGTCATTTGTGACATTTATGATTTTACCGCTGACTCGTGTACCGTCCGACATTCTGAAAGATGTGTCGGCAAATACATTGCAAATACAAGCTGCTAATATAGTTATAATAAAAAGTGTTTTTTTCATATTTTCTCCTTTAAGTATCAGAACGCAACGTTCATACTTATTTCAAGTTTATCATCTCGAACATCTACACCTACACGATATTTTGACAAAACTTTTTGATAATATTGGTTAGCTAAATAAAACATCGGTATGGAAATAATATCCAAAATCAATCCCACGCCTATGCAACTGAAATATAATGAAGTAGCCCATGTTACTCCAAGACTTACATCTT
The DNA here is from genome assembly GCA_017624275.1 of Spirochaetales bacterium. GTDB lineage: Bacteria > Spirochaetota > GWE2-31-10 > GWE2-31-10 > GWE2-31-10 > RGIG8597. The sequence goes on from JAGANG010000010.1 coordinate 36,942, forward strand.
CATATTCTTGTTCTATAAATGCATGTACTACTGCCGGTGTAAACAACAACGGCGTCATTGTCAATGACAATCCGGGAATCAAGAAACCAAGTCCTATTGCAAAATAATGACGGTATGCAAAATAGTTTGGATCGTTTTTAAAATCTTTTAACGATACAAAAGGGCTGTTAGAGTTTGCTGTATTTGTCGGTTGGATTTCTGTCGTTTTCGCAGGTACGGAAAAATCAATATCTTTTTTTACCGTATCAACATTTTCTTTTGCTACTTCTAATATTCCGGTAGGCATTTCTACAAAGTATGAAGTATCAGTTTCATTCACAATCGTCCCGTTTACTACGGAGCCATTTTTTAGAATAATTTCTTCTGAAAATACAAAGAATGTAAGAAGTAAAAACAAAGTGATTAAAATCTTTTTCATTTTGTCTCCTTTTTTTAAAAATAAAAATCATTTACTACCAAAAAATATAATATTCTACCATATTTTTATTTATTTTCAATAAAACGAGTACAGCACAAAGTTAAAAAAATGCTTCCATTGACAAAACATATGAATAAAGCTAAAAATCACCAATCTTATATTATTTAAAGAAGGAATTACTGATGAAACTGGAAATTGAAAAGACATATAATCCAAAAAGTTTTGAAGATAAATGGTATGGTTATTGGCTGGAAAATAATTTATTTGCTCCTAAAGCCGGGAAGAAAAAAGAAACATTTACAATGGTAATTCCTCCGCCGAATGTAACAAGTGTATTACATATGGGGCATGGTCTAAATAATACTATTCAAGATATTTTGGCTCGTTACAAACGTATGCAAGGTTACGAAACATTATGGGTACCGGGAACAGACCATGCCGGAATCGCTACTCAAAATGTTGTAGAACGAGAGCTTGCAAAAGAAGGCAAAAAAAGAACTGATTTTACAAGAGAAGAATTTGTAGATCGAGTTTGGGTTACTGCAAAACGACATCAACAGTCTATTATTTCTCAATTGCGAAAAATGGGTTGTAGTGCCGATTGGAATTATGAAGCATTTACATTTGATGAAAAACGCTCAAAAGCAGTTAAAAAAGTATTTATCGAACTTTATGACAAAGGTTTAATTTATAAAAGCAAATACATTGTAAACTGGTGTCCTCGTTGCGGTACTGCATTGGCTGATGATGAAGTAAATCATGAAAACCGCAGCGGAAAAATCTGGCATATTAAATATCCTATAAAAGAACTTCCGGGAGAATTCATTGTCGTAGCTACTACTCGTCCGGAAACTCTTTTCGGTGATACTGCCGTGGCTTTTAACGATACCGATGAAAGATTTGCAAAGTACAGAGGAAAACATTTTATTTTACCTTTTATGAATCGTGAAATCCCTGCAATTTTCGATAGTTACGTAGACCCGGCATTCGGAACCGGTGCGGTAAAAATTACTCCGGCTCACGACCCGAACGACTTTGAAATGGGATTGCGTCACAATTTGGAATTTATCAACATAATGAACGGCGATGCTACAATGAACGACCTTGTACCGGAAAAATTCCGCGGAATGGACAGAACCGAATGCCGTAAAGCTGTAGTTGCTGCTCTTGATGAAATGGGCTTGTTGGTAAAAATAGAAGATCATCAACACGCTGTCGGTCAATGTTACCGATGTAATACTATCATTGAGCCACGTTACAGTGACCAATGGTTTGTAAAAATGAAAGAACTTGCTGAGCCGGCTCTTAAAGCAGTAGCTGACGGTAAAATAGAATTTTTGCCGTCTCGCTGGGTAAAAGTTTACAATAACTGGTTAAATAATATCAGAGATTGGTGTATCAGTCGTCAGCTTTGGTGGGGACACAGAATCCCGGTTTATACATGTAAAAGTTGCGGAAAAATGGTAGCTGCCGAAGACACTCCTGAAAAATGTTCTTGCGGATGTACAGAAATGAAGCAAGAAGACGACGTGTTGGATACATGGTTCAGTTCTTGGTTGTGGCCGTTCTCTACATTGGGCTGGCCGGAAAAAACAAACGATTTGGCAAAATTCTATCCTACATCTACACTTGTAACCGCTCCGGATATTATATTCTTCTGGGTTGCTCGTATGATTATGGCAGGTTTATATTTTATGAACGACGTTCCGTTCAGCAGAGTATTTTTTACCGGAATGGTAATGGATTTGCAGGGACGAAAAATGTCAAAATCTTTGGGTAACGGTATCAACCCGTTTGACGTAATTGACAGACACGGAGCCGATGCGTTGCGTTATACAATGGTAGCAATCGTAAGTCCTAATCAAAACCTAAAACTTGGTTTCCCTAAAGAAGGCGACAAAGAAAGTACGGATTCATTTGAAATCGGAGCAAAATTTGCCAATAAGATTTGGAATGCATCACGATATATTTTAATGAATTTACCTGAAAATTTTGTTCCGGGAAAAATCGAAACGTTGAAAAAAGACACTTTCGATAATTGGATTTTAGGACAATTAAATAAAACAGTTAAAAATGTAATCGATGCTCTTGATAATGCTCGTTTTAATGATGCAGCAAAAGAAATGCAATCATTTTTCTGGGGCAGCTTTTGCGATTATTATGTGGAATTAAGTAAGACCAGAATGTTAAGTACTGATGAAAATGTAAAAAATACGGTACTTTCTATTTTGATATATGTTTTAAAAGAATTCTTAAAATTGCTTCATCCGATTATGCCGTTTATTACGGAAGAATTGTATCAAAATTTGCCGGAACACGGATTGTCTATAATGGTAGAAGATTATCCGGAATATAAAGAAAATCTTGATGATGCGGATGCATTACGTAAAGCTCAGAAATTCTTTGATATTCTTTATCTTGCAAGAAATATTCGCGGTGAAATGAATGTTCCGTTGGAAAAGAAATTGGATATTTTGGTAAAAACTGCGGATAACGATGTAATAGAACTTTGTGCTGCTTATGAAAAAGAACTTTTGACATTAGCAAAAGGTGCATCTGTAAAAGTCGGTGCTGATATTGTAAAACCTCAAGGTGCCGCTACGGGAGCAAATGAATATTGTGAAGTTTTCTTGCCTTTGGAAGGTATCATCGATGTAAAAACAGAACTTGAACGATTGAATAAAGAACTCGGTAAAGTAAATAAAGATTTTGAAAAAACATCGGCTAAGTTGAATAACGAAAACTTTACGGCAAAAGCTCCGGCGGAAGTAATCGAAAAAGAAAAGGAAAAGCTTGCAGAATTCCAGTCTCACTTGGAAAAATTGCAAAGAAATATTGAATTGTTAAAAAACATGCAATAACATAACAAAAAAATGGGCTGCTTAAGCAGCCCATTTTTTATTCAAGTAAAATCAAAACAATTTATTTTACAGATTGTTTTATTCGTTTTTTTATAAAGAACAAAAATCCCCAAAGCATTGCCAGTCCACAGATAAGAGAAATAACAGCTGATTTGGTAAATCCGGCAATAATATATGTCACAAAAGAAATTACAGCCGTACATAAAGCGTAAGGCAATTGAGTTTCTACGTGTTTTACATGATCACATTCGGCACCGGCACTTGCCATTATTGTTGTATCGGAAATCGGTGAGCAATGGTCTCCGCAAACTGCACCGGCCATACAAGCGGAAATAGAAATTACTCGTAATGCATCGGAAGAATCAGGGAAAACCGCAATACAAATAGGAATCAGAATCCCGAAAGTTCCCCAAGATGTTCCGGTAGCGAATGCCAAGCCGCAAGCTATTATAAAAATAATAGCCGGTAAGAAATTCATAAAGCCGGAAGCACTTCCGCCGACTACGGAACTAACAAAATCTTTTGCACCCAAGCTGTCAGTCATCGCTTTTAATGTCCATGCAAGACTTAAAATTAATATTGCCGGAACCATAGCTTTGAAACCGTCCGAAACACACGCCATGCAATCTTTAAAACTTAAAACTCTTCGAATACAATACATAATCAAAGTTATTACTAAAGTTGCGAAACTTCCGAGAACAAGCCCAACGGAAGCATCGGAATTTGCAAAGGCATTAACAAAATTCAACTTGTTTTCTCCGTCACCAAAGAATCCGCCGGAATAAATCATTCCTAAAGTACACATAGAGATTAGAATCAAAATCGGCAATACTAAATCTATAACAGTTCCTTTTCCTATAGGAGTTTCGTCGAAATCTTCTTCATCAAAAGTTTGTGAATTATTTTCGTATTTAGCCATTTTTCCGAATTCAATTTTCATCAACACCATTGCTATCATTATCACAATAGTAAAAAGTGCATAAAAATTAAAAGGAATCGCTTTTATAAAAAGTGCCAGTCCGTTTTCGCCTTCTGTGACAAATCCGGAAACTGCCGCAGCCCAAGAAGAAATCGGAGCAATAATACAAACGGGAGCTGCCGTAGCGTCAATCAAGTAAGCAAGCTTTTCTCTTGAAACCTTATATTTGTCTGTTACCGGACGCATAACACTGCCGACAGTCAGACAGTTGAAATAATCATCGATAAAAATCAAAACACCCAAACATATAGTAGAAAGCTGTGCTCCGACTTTCGATTTGATGTGTTTCTTTGCCCAATTCCCAAATGCGGCAGAACCGCCGGCATTATTCATAAGTGCTACCATAATGCCTAAAATTACAAGGAAAATTATAATTCCCACATTATAACTGTCTGAAAGTTGTTTTATAAATCCGTCTTGAAAAACATGGTCTACAAACTTCGGTAAAGAGAAGCCTGTATAAAAAACTCCAGCAATGAGGATTCCGATAAATAATGAAGAATAAACTTCTTTAGTTATCAATGCTAATACGATTGCTATAATCGCCGGTACTAATGACCAAAATGTTCCTATCATTAAAAACTCCAATTTTATTATTTAGTTAGTTTTGTAAAATCCGTCGTCAACGGCTCTTTAACATCATCCTTGATAAGTTTTTCCATTACTTTAATCACATAATCTAATTCATCAAGAAGATTTGCAGAACAATATGTTTTGATCTCTTTTAATGCTTTTAAAGCAGCTTCGTTTGTCATTATTTTCTCCTTATTTAAGTATTTAAGTTTGTAAAATTAAAAATATCATTTCTTAGGTAATAGCAGTACTCATTTATTATTTTTTATAATTAATGAATAAATTAAAGGAACAAAAATTATAATTCCCAAACTTACCAAAAATACATATTTCCCGATTACAAAAAATGAAGTAATAAAACTTGCAAAACCGCAAATAACTAAAACCAATCCGGAAAATCGGTGAGTTCTTTTCCATAAATCATCATCATTCATAATCCAAGGCAATCTGAATCCAACAATATTGTTCGGTTTAGATTTCGGGATGTAATTTCCCACAATGATAAAAACAAATGACATAAAATATGCTACCAAAGACATTGCTTCCAAAGGTAAGCCCAAAGGTTTGATAATCATAAAAGTGCCGACAACAACAGCCAAAATAGGAACAAGCCAAACTACAAATGAAGCAAGACGTTTTCCTACATTTTCCTCTGTCTTTGGTGAAATTCTCATGTTTACAACAATGTTTAGTGCTGCAAAAATTATTGGAAGCAAAATAACATTTATCCATTTAGGAGCAACATTTCCGACTTCGTTATTCAAACTATAGTTAGTAGGAAGTTCCTCCGGTAGTTTATTCCATAAAATCAGCCCTACAATCATAGGAACAAAGCATAAAAGTGAAGTAATCAAAATTGTGAAATTAAATCGTTTATTCATTTTTTCCTCCGTTAGAATTTGTTGTTTCGTTATTGATTTTACCGAACTGAGTGAACCAAAGCATAATTTCTTCAAAAACTGATGTATTGATTTCGTAGTAAATAAAGTTTTTAAATTTTGACTCACGGACAAGCTCTGCTTTTTTTAAAATTGAAAGATGATAAGAAATCGTAGCTCCCGTCATTTCGAATTTCTGCCCGATTTCTCCGGCGGATAATTTGCCGTTTTTTAACATTTCAAGAATGTCTCGACGAACGGGATCAGATAAAGCTTTAAATGTTTCCTGAAAAGCCATTTTTTTCTCCAGGTATTTAGAAAAGTTTCTAAATAGAAACTAAAACTTCAAAAGAGTGTTGTCAATATCTATTTAGAATTTTATCTAAACAGATATTTTTTATAATGAATTATTTCATTTACACATAAAAAAACAGGTGATAGAATCTTTTAAATCTGAAACCGGAGAAATCAAAATGGAATACGTAAAATTACAATTAGGCTGTTTGGCTGTTATTTTTTTTATTGTTTTCAGTTATTTCCGAGAAATCGGGGTAGATTTGAAAAAAAAGAATTATTCTCTTTTTAATGCAATATTGATAAATGCGATTGTTTACATTTTTTTTGACGGACTCACGGCTTATACAGTTAATCATTTAGATATTGTCAGTCATACGGCAAATTTAATCTGTCATTTATGTTTTATGATTAGCATTGATACAATGGTATTTTTAATGTTTTTGTATATTCTGTCCATTACGGATGGATTTCCTCGGAAAATAACGAAGTGGATTCTCATTTGTTTTCCTTATGCCGTAAACTTAGCTATTTTGTTTTTAACTTTGAATTCTTTAGAATTTATTCATGGCAAAACCACAAATTATTCTATGGGATTTCCGGCTTATACTTGTTATTCTATAGTAGCGTTGTATTTTATTCTTACGTTTTTGACATTTTTCCGTCGTTGGAAATATATCGAAAAGAAAAAAAGCGTAAGTATTTTTGTCTATATGACAGTTTCATTGACTGTTACCGTGTTTCAAATGATTTTTCCGGAAATCTTAATAACAGCAATTGCACCTACAATTTTTGTACTGGGAATTTATTTGAATCATGAGGAACCTTCGGTAAAAAAACTACATGCTTATCATAAAGATACAGTGGTAGATTTTGCCACACTTGTGGAAAATCGTGACAACAACACCGGCGGTCATATCAAACGAACTACAGCTTATGTAAAATTGATATTGAAAGAATTGTATTCTCGAGGTTATTACAAAGATTTGCTGACAAAAGATTTTATAAACAATTTAGAAATGGCTGCTCCGATGCATGATATCGGCAAAATTGCTACTCCCGATGCGATTTTGCAAAAACCGGGAAAACTTACAGATGAAGAATATTCCGTTATGAAGCAACATTCCGAAAACGGAGCAAAAATAATCCAAGAGACTTTCGGAAAACACGGAAATGAAGATTTTATCAAAATCGCATACGAAGTCGCTCGTTATCATCATGAAAAATGGAATGGAAAAGGTTATCCGCTGGGATTGAAAGAAACAGAAATACCGCTGTCAGCACGAATTATGGCAATTGCGGATGTTTTTGATGCGGTTTCACAAAAACGATGTTATCGTGATGCTATGCCTTTAGATCAATGTTTTGAAATAATCGGTAAAGGTAAAGAATGGGATTTTGATCCGTTGCTGGTAGATATTTTCTTGGAAATTCGCCCGAAAGTAGAAGAAGTTTATAAAGAAATCTATGTTTAATAAAAGTAACTTTTTTAGATAATTCGTTAATTTGCAGAATCAAGCAGGTAAAAAAAATGGGTAAAACTTCAAATCACTTATAGTTTTACCCATTTTTATTATTTATACATAAAAACTTTTCTTTCATATTTTTTGCAATTCAAGTAAAATGCCGTATTTTTTTAAAACCATAGAATAAGGAGAAAATTTTGAGTTTTATCGAAGAACGTGAAAAAATCGGAACACAAGCCAGCATTGCGGGAATACTGACTAATGTGGGTTTGTTTATTTTAAAATTTATACTGGGATCAATGATGGGGAGTGTTGCCATTATAGCTGACGGTTTTAATAATTTATCAGATGCGGCATCATCAATTGTTTCATTAATAGGTTTTAAAGTTGCCGGGAAAAAACCGGACGCAAAACATCCTTTCGGATACGGACGAATTGAATATATTTCTGCATTGGTCGTTTCGTTTTTGATTCTTACAACCGGCTTGTCGGTAATAAAAGATTCTTTTTCCAACATTATCAAACCTCAGGAACTTTCTGTTACTACCGTAGGCTTTATCGGATTGGGAATTTCTATCATCGCTAAAATAATTTTGGGGCTTTATACAAAATCGCTGGGGAAAAAAATTGATTCCGTATCATTAATCGCTTCCGGCACCGACGCACTCAATGACGTTATTGTTACATTCGCAACTATAGTTTCAATGGTAGTTTTTGCAGTTTTCAAAATAAATATCGACGGTTATATAGGCTGTATAGTTGCACTGTTTATTATCAAAGCCGGCGTTGAAGTTGTTACAGATGCTTTGGGCCCTCTTTTGGGACAACCGGCAGACAAAGAAATTGTGGATAAAATTGAAGACTTTATTCTTTCAGGCGAAGGAATTGTGGGAGTACACGATCTTGTGGTTCACAATTACGGGCCGGGACGAATTTTTGCATCGGCTCATGCCGAAATCCCGTCAAATTGCGATTTATTAAGAATGCACGACATCATCGACCAGATTGAAAACACAATCTATAAAGAATTGAATATTGAGATTACGATTCATTTTGACCCGATTGATGTAAATAATGAAAAACTTTCACTGATGAAAGAGAAAATTGCCTTGATTGTTCGGAATATTGACAGCACATTAAAATTCCATGATTTCAGAATGGTAAGCGGTCATTCTCATACAAACTTGATTTTTGACATTGTTTATCCTTACGGTTGTAAGCTAAAAGAAGAAGAAATATTGCAACAAATCGAGAAAAATATTGAAGAACTTTCACAGTCCGACAATATTCAATATTTTGCAGTAGTAAAAATTGATTATCCTAAAACATAAACATAAGATTTTCTCTCAAAGCGTACATTTATCCGAGTGTACGCTTTTTTTATGTCCGTTCTTGCTCTGTAAATATTGCACCAATGAAATGAAATAAAACATCTTTTTTGTTCATAAAACACCAAATCATCACTAAATTGAAAATAGATTAATTTTGGGAAAAGCGGGAACAAGATGACAATCTTTGACGTAAGGGACATTGTTTCGTATGAAGAATTTATTTTATTTGTTCTGAATAAATCAATTTTTTTTAAGACAAATAAAAATAAGATATTTGAAAAATATAATGTTTTAAAAGCTGATTCATGGGAAGAAAATCTTGATAAATACCAAAATTTTTATAAGGAATATGAAACTCTGATTTTAAAGATAACAGAAGAATCTGTTTCTTTTTACAAAGACTTATTTTTGCAAAAAACAGAACTGAATTTAAATGCCGATTTTAATCATACGAGATTTTTTGATGAATCAGAAATACGAAAATATAAATGTATCAAAGAATTAATCAATTATTCTGTATTCAAAATATTTGGACAGAACATAGAACATATCTACAAAGAAAAATCACATTATCCGCAAGTATCGATTCTCGCAAAAGAAGACAATTTTTGCAGGTTACTTTTTGATGGATTTAAAATAGATTACAATCGAAATGCCGAAAACTTTGCCAAAGTTGAGATTTTTTGTAATCGCAATTTTTTGTTACACATCGACAAAGAAAAATACAGCACGCAAAAGCTATTCGGCTGAAATCAAAACATCAGAAATGAAGTGTTTCTTATAGAAAATACTTTCATGATTTGTTAAATTGCCGCCATGAAAGTAATAAATAATAAATCTGTTATTCCGTCTTTATCGTCGTTGGCATTTCCGCTGATTATAGAAAATTTATTGAGAGTTGCATTATCCAGTACCGATGTTTTGATGCTCGGCGGATATTCCCAATCCGCAGTAGCAGCAATCGGTTTTGTAAGTCAATTCGTATTTTTTTTAACATTACTGCACAATGTAATCGGTATCGGCGTTTCAATTTTAATAGCTCAATATATAGGTGCAAACCGAACGGAGGACGCAAAAAAAGTTTCTCAAGCCGGAACATTTATGACGCTTATTCTCGGCAGCGTTTTGGCAATACTTTTTACGGCACTTACATTTCCGTTGTTGTCTTTTTATGAACTGGAAGCAGATGTAAGACGATACGCAATGCAATATCTTTTGATTTTCAATTCGTTATCAATATTTTCAGCTTTTTCCGTATTATTCGGAGCAATCTTACGTTCTTACGGTTACGCTCGCATTGTAATGGTTGCCTCCGTTTTTTCCAGTATTTTTAATGTATTGGGAAATGCAGCCAGTATCTACGGTTTGTTCGGTTGCCCGGTTTTAGGCGTTCCGGGAGTTGCATTTTCTACGGTAATCAGTCAAATTTTAGGCTGTATAATATTGTGGATTGCAATACGCCGACATAGAAATGTACGTTATTCGATTCCCGAATGTTTTCGAGTTTCATCTAATTTTCAACGAAAGATTTTATCTATCGGGATTCCCACTGTGGGTGAAAGTATTTTGTGGAGTGCTTCACAAATTGTTATTATTTCCATAATTACCACATTCGGTACTCAGTCGATGTCGGCGTTTACTTACCTCAACACCTTATTGCGTTTTGTGTTTACAATTTCCTCCGCTTTAGGTTCTGCGGTACAAATCAAAATCGGAATGTTTTGCGGAGCCGGACAAAAAGATACGGCATATTCAAAATTATTTCAGTATCAAGCTATCGGAACATGCATTTCGATGGGGCTGGTTTTATTTTTATATTTCGGTAAAACATTCTTGATTCCTCTTTTTACAAAAGAAACAGCAATATTGTCATTGATATATTCAGTGTTGCCGGTATGTATACTTCAAGAATTGGGGCGTTCGGTAAATATTGTGGCAATTCCGGCATTGAAAGGTGCCGGTGATATAAAATTTCCGGTAATAATCGGAATTATTTCCATGTGGCTTATTTCAGTAGGTGGCGGAGCTTTGTTGTCCATAGTTTTCGGAATGAAATTATTCGGAATTTTATGCATGACGGCGGCAGATGAATGTGTTCGTGGTTTACTTTCTTTGGCACGATGGAAATCTAAAAGATGGCAAATGAAACAATTAATTTAAAGGAATATTAAAATGATTATAGGACTTACCGGATTTTATTGCAGCGGAAAATCTACCGCAGAACGTTATTTAAAAGAAGATTTCGGTTTTTATGTTATCGATATGGATAAAATCGGTCACAAAGCACATACATTACCGGAAGTAAAAGCTGAGATTGCAAAACAATTCGGCTCGACAATGATAAATCCGGACGGCAATGTAGACCGAAAAAAATTAGGAGCGGCAGTTTTTTCCGACAAAAAGCAGTTAGAAAAATTAAATTCTTTAATGCGACCGTTTTTGTTACGCTTGTTAAATGAAGATTTGGAACTTCACAAAAATGAAAACATTATTATCAGTGCAGCTCTTTTGTTTGATGCCGGCTTGGAATGTTTTTGTGAAAAGATATTTATAGTTCGAGCCTCATTATGGAGAATATTTATTCGCGGCTGGAAACGAGATCGTCATTCGCCTTTACGAGTTCACAGAATTTTACGCAGTCAAAAATTAAAAGAATATATAAACCAACATGCGAAAACTGTCGATATTGTTTGCATTAATACTAACGGAACGCCGAATCGCTTGAGAAAGAGGCTTTTAAAAGTATTAAAAAATGAAGGTATAAAAAGGTAGGGAATTATGTCAGACGATATGTCTCAAGAAAACGAAAGTACAATCAAGGAAGAAGAAATCCAAAATGAAGGAAAGAAAAAACAATTCTATTCTATTAATCTTACAACAGAACGAGTTTTTTTGATTTTTGTTTTGCTTATTGCGATTATAGCAATAGTAGTAGTAGCTTTTGTTTTTTCGACATCTTCAAAAACTGTAAGTAAAAATAAAGATGTTGCATCTGAAGAAGTTATTGATGAAATTGTAAGTAATGATGATTTCGCATTTTTTGATGATGAAAACACAATGGAATTATTAGACGGTGAAGACGCACCGGCTCCGGTTCCGGAAAAAGTAACAATCACCGAAGGTGCTGAGAATACAGAAACTGCGGCAAAACAAGAAAAAGTAGCTGAGCCGGAAGTAAAAACTGCCGACGCACAAACTGAAGTAGTTGCTGCTAAACCGGAAGTAAAAATTAATGACAAAATCAGTTATTCTTCAAATTATGCAGAAAAAGAAGAAAAAGTAACGACTCCGCCGCAACCGGTAACAAAAAAAGCTGTAGATACTGTTAAAGTTCCTGCTGAAAAAAAAGTTACTAAGTCTGCTGTTCAGGAAAAGAAATGGATAATACAAATCGGATCGTTTACATCTGAAAAATCAGCAAATGAGATTGCCGGCTTTTATAAAAAAGACAATTATCCTGCTTATATAAAAGAATTTATGAAAGACGGAAAAACTTATTATCGATTGAGAATCGGGCCTTACGATTCTGATGTAAAAGCTCAGGAAGCTCTTGTAAAAATCAAAGCTTCTAAATATGGTAAAGACAGTTTTGTTTCAGTAGGATATTTCTAAAAATGAGTAGTATTCAATTTTTAGTATTGGCATTTTTACTTATAGGCGTAGGAGTAATTTTTTGTATTTCCGGAAAAAAATTATTCAAACCACTCCTGTCGCTTATAGGTTTTGCTTTCGGAGTTATGTTAATGCAAAGCTTTTTGCCGGGAATCGTTGATAATAAAACAACGCTTTTGATAATCTGTGTAATTGCCGGTATTTTCTTCGCATTTTTAACAACTTTTATTTATTCGTTCGGCGTATTTTTTGCCGGTTTTGTTTCTGTTTTAATCTTTTTTAACAGTTACGGGACATCATTCGGTGCTAATGAATGGAATATTTTTATAAAATTGCTTGTTTGTATTGCCGGCGGATTTTTTGCGTATTTCTTTCAAAAAGTTGTTATTTCAATTATCACGGCTTTTTTAGGAAGCTATTTGATAACGTTAAATTCGTGGTTTATTTTTGATTACTTTAAAAGTAACAAGAGTATCACTACATTTTCACAATATTATGACTATTTTAATCAAGTCATTATGAACTCAGAAAGCTCAATTGCTCTGATTATAATTACAATTCTTGCCGTAGCCGGAATATTAGCTCAATGGAAGCTTCTTCCTAAAATATAATCAGTCTAAAAAAAAGTACCTCAAAAACATTTCCGATTTTGAGGTACTTTTCATTTTATGCAAATAAATTATTTTTTCAATTTGCTTTGTAATTCATTAAATACAGCTTCCGGAGTACCTGTAGCATCTACAGAAACAACTTTTCCCAATTTTGTATAGTAGTCCAACAATGGTTCTGTTTGGCTGTGATAAACTTTTAATCTGTTTTGGATTGCTTCTGTAGCATCATCCGGACGAATTATAAGTTCTGCACCGCAAACATCACAAATTCCTTCTGTTTTAGGTTTATTTGTTTCTACATGGAAAATTGCCTGACAAGTAGGGCAAGTTCTTCTTCCGCCCAAACGACGAACAACTTCTGCATCTTCAATATCAAAATAGATTGCAGCGTCAGCTTCTTCTATTTTGCTCCAAGCTTCAGCCTGAACCATTGTTCTAGGGAAACCGTCAAGAATATAACCATTTTTGCAATCGTCTTCTTTTACACGATTTTCTACAAGAGAAATTGTCAATTCATCGGGAACAAGTTCACCGGCATCAAGAATAGCTTTTACTTTTTTTCCCAATTCAGTTTGGTTTTTAATATTTGCACGGAAAATGTCTCCGGTACTGATGTGAGGAATTCCTGCACTTTCTTTTAATTGTTTAGCAATAGTTCCCTTTCCTGCACCGGGAGCTCCAAAAAAAATTAACTTCATAATGTCTCACCTTTTAATATAAAAAATATGCGGGATAATAGGCAAAATCAATAATGATGTCAAGAAACAAGCTTATAAATGAAAAAACAATGCTGCTACCTGCAATCCGCCGTTCTTAAAAATCCATTTTTTCTCATAATAAATATTCATTGCCTTTTCTGCTTCTTCATCTGGGACAATGACCAATGCGTCACATCCGGTATAATGAAGTTTTAAATGTTTCCCGATTTGAGCAAAAAATGCTTTTTTATCAATTTTTAATCGTTTCCCATACGGCGGATTAAACATCAACAATAATTTCCCGTTTGCTGAAATCTGCTTTTTATCTGTTCTAAAAAAATCTTTTACTGCCAAATGTATCGCCGAAGATTCTTCTGTATTTGTAAAATCGGCAATTGTTTTTAATCCGAGATTCTTTGCGTTTTCAGATGTAAGGTGAATATTTTCCTTGTTAATATCACTTCCGTAAATTTGCAAATTATCGGAAAAAACGGAGTTTATCGGTAAAATATTTTGTCTTGCGGTAAAATTAAAAGTTCCTTCGGAATATACCGGCCAATTTTGGAATGCAAACGGACGCAATGTCGCTAATTTTTCTCGTAATTTTCCTGTATATACGGCAGCTTCCGTTAAAAATGTTCCGCAACCACACATTGGATCATAAATTCCCTCGTAACATTTTCCGGGAAATTCCGTTGCTATTTTAGTAATCAAAAGAGAAGCGAGGTTTTCACGTAACGGAGCGTCCGCCGTATAAATTTTATATCCTCGTCGCTGGAGTGATTCACCGCAACAATCCAAACTGACGGTACATTTATCATTTACAATACGAATATAAACTGTTTGTCCCTGTGATGTCGCATTTTCTCCTATCATAGCAACAAAAGCTTTTTTTGCACGTTCGGCTACGGCGTCACTGTGGTACAAGCGAGATTTAACTGTAGATACCGAAAACTCAGGAATACAATTGGGTGGAAGATAAAGCTCCCAAGGAATTTCATTTTTCAAACGGCGTACCAACATCGAGAAATTTGACGCATTAAAACACGCAAGACGCATGAGTATTCGAACAGCTCCGTAGCATGATAAGGCAGCTTGCATCATCTCGGATATTTTTGCGGTAAATAAAATTCCGCCCGGTTCTACATTATCAATTTGTGTGATACCGGCATTTTTTAATTCAGCTACGCCTGCATTTTCAAAACCCAGCGGATAAACAGCGAAAAATTGGTGTGGTTTACCTTTTACTTGTATTTTTATTCTTCTTTCTAATGACATGCCGGCAACTATAATTTAATTATCAATTTCTGCAATACTAATTTGTAAAAAACATCACTTGAAGTTTCAATCTTGAATTAATATACTGCTTACTAATTTATTTTTTCAATAAAAGGATTTTGTCATGTCAAAGAAAATTATAGACCATCAAAATGTTTTCGATTACCACAAAAAAAACAAAAAACAAGATTACGCCAACAACAATCGAGTTTCGTTTGTTTCTGAAAAAAGTTCTTACAACATGACTAACAAGAAAATTGTAAAAGAAAAAAATACTGAAATTGAAAATAATACGGCAGAAAACAATCCGTACAAAAAGAAAAAAGAAGAAGTCCTTTATTGCGGTGTGCATACCTGTCAGGCTGTATTCAAACAACGCAAAAATGACATTATCAAAGTTTACTTGGTCAAAGATTTGGTGAAAGAATTCGGTGAATTATTAAAATTTTGCAGTACAAAAAAAATTGCATATCGCATTGTCGAAAATAAAGATTTAGAAAAACTTACAGATTCCACTCATCATGAAGGAATTGCCGTACTGACAAAAATTATAAAACCTAAAAGTTTTACCGAACTTTCCGCCAATTCTCCGATTTTATGGCTCGACGGTGTAGTTAATCCGCACAATATCGGTACTATGATGAGAATCATGGCACATTTCGGCTGGCAAAATTTGATTATTTCCGGAACAAAAACAGCTATTTCTCCGGCTGCTGCCAGAATGAGCGAAGGCGGTTGTGAATTTGTAAAGCTTTACGGAATCAATTCGGCAAAAGAATTTGTTCTGTGGGCAAAGAAAAACGGTTACAAAATTGTAGGAACTTCCAGTCACTGTAAGCAATCTGTTTATGAATATCCAATGCAAAAAAAGATAGTTTTTGTTGTAGGACAGGAAGCCGACGGGATTTCAAAAGAAGTAATGCAATTGCTTGATGAATCTTTGATTATTCCGGGAACCGGTAATGTAGAAAGTTTAAATGTATCTGTTGCCGGTGGAATTTTTCTTAATGAATACGCTCGTCAACTGGGTACAAAATAATGACTTCGCAACTTTTTTCATTACCAGTAAATATTCCGTTCAAACGTATTTACAGCAGAATGGGACAACGTGTTTCCACCGAAATTTCTTCAGAAATCAAAAATAAAATTGACACGGTAATAAACGACGCATTTGTAATTTGTGAATTGAAAGCACGTTACGAGATTTTTAATATAGAGCGAAATGACGGTGAAAATATAACTTTCGGCGGAGAAACATTTGTGTCAAAAAGTTTTTGTCAGTTGGTAAAAAATTGTGACGAAATTGCACTTTTTGCTGTTACCGTCGGCAATAAATTACCGGAAAAACGCCAAGAATTTATCGATAACGGCGAAATGTTTAATGCGGTGGTTTATGATGCTGCCGGTTCTGAGATTGCCGAAGAAGGTGCGGAATACATGCATGATTTCTTGGGAAAAATAGCAGCAGCAAAAGGTAAAAAAATAATGAAAAGGCGTTTCAGCCCTGGATATTCCGATATGAGCCTTGAAATGCAAAAGAAAATTTTCAAACTGTTAAAACCCGAGAATATCGGAATCAACTTGTTGCCGTCATTTTTAATGATTCCCGAAAAATCTGTTACGGCATTTGTCGGAATCGAGAAAGCCTGACAAACACATCAAAAAATGCAGTGCTACTTTTTGTAACACTGCATTTAGTAAATCATTCTGTTATCTCGTTGCCGGTTTCATCGACGATGATGAGTTTTTCGTCGGAGAAAAGTATATTTCTAAAATAGAAATAGTCTCCGGTTACATGCAAATAGCCACTTTGGGCATTATCTGGGATTTTGAATTCCAGCATTATAATTTCATTATCCGAAGATGTCGCATTACTATCTGAAATAGAAACAAAACTATTAATTTCTATTGCTGACGTTTTATCAAATTGCTTTTGCGGACAAATATAAAGAACGTTATCTAAAAAGCGGGAATTTTCATCTAAAGGAAATACGGAAGAATATGGAGATATATCTGTACCTATGTATTTTATTTTACCGTTATCGGTAATTTCAAAATCTTTATCATAATCCAAATTATTAATTTCTTTTTCATACATTACTAATACAGTATCACCGATTCTTGCCTTTGAAGGATAAAATTTTATCCAATAAACTTTTGGCAACTCAAATCCTTTTTTTTCTTCTGAACTGTAAATACTAATAACACACGGGTTGTTGTCACAAGAAACAAAAATGAATAACAATGTAACTATGTACAAAATATTCTTTTTCATAATTTATTCCTTATTTTTTCCATCAAAAAAATAGAACCGGTCAAATACTGCCGGTTCTGTAGTTACTTAATATTTACTGTGTTATAGTAAGCGGTTTGTCTGATATTCCTTTCGAATACCAAGTCCCATCATCACAAGAACAATCGTCTTTTTGCCAAAAATCTGTTTTTATTATTAACTTGCCGGAAATAATTTCCTCTGGAACTTCAAACACTGCACGAGTTGAACTTATTTTCTTTGTCATAGCAAAGACATAAACAAGTATTTCGTCCCATTCTGGCTTATCTTTTTCTACATAAACTTCACAACGAAGCTTAAAATCTTCATCAAAAACTCTTACATCACCGGAATCAACAGTTATCTCATCACCGGCTTTTGCTTCGTATTTATCAAGTGTAAAAGTAAACGTTTGAGGTGAATCAGACCAATTATCCGGACAAGCATAGCAACTGAACAAAAGTACCGGTAAAATAGATAATAAAACCAATCTTGTTTTCATAAGAACTCCTTATTTTCCATAAATGTTTTAATCAGTAACTATAGTAAGTGGTTTGTCAGATTCTCCTTTAGAATACCAAGTCCCGTCATCACAAGAATATTCTTCTTTTTGCCAAAAATCAGTTTTTATTATTAACTTGCCGGAAATAATTTCCTCTGGAACTTCAAACACTGCACGAGTTGAACTTATTTTCTTTGTCATAGCAAGTACATAAATGAAAACTTTATCATTTTCTTCTGGAGTTTCTTTTTCTTTATATATTTCACTGTACAGTTTAAAGTCTTCGTCAAAAACTCTTACATCACCGGAATCAACAGTTATCTCATCACCGGCTTTTGCTTCGTATTTATCAAGTGTAAAAGTAAAAGTTTGAGGTGAATCAGACCAATTATCCGGACAAGCATAACAACTGAACAAAAGTACCGATAGAATTGCTAATAAAAATAATCTTGCTTTCATAAGAACTCCTTTATTTTTTATATTCAATATATTGTTGTGGGCAACCTAATAATAAAAAATATTTTTAGTGTCAATATTTTTTTATTAATTTCAATTGCTTATTTTTATATTCTCTACTCAATAGAAATACTAAACATCATCAATTTATTGTTTATACATTCAAATAAATAGTCAATAACGCCATTTTAAAAGCATTATTTATTTACAAATAATATCTTTTTAGGTTAAAAGTCTGTCGGTTAGATTTTTTGCCGATTTTCAAGATGTGCGTTTTTCTACAGGATTTTCCCGGAAAATTCTAATACCTTTTCGGGTATTTTAGGTACTTTTCGTATTTTTCGGTGATTTTGCGGATTTTGGCGGTAAGTTTTAAGCTGTTTTAGAATATTACGAGAATTGAAATATTTCTATTGCGGATATAAGATATTGGAATGTGTAAAGGTTACAAAGCCGGACAGAATCAAAGACAACTTTGATTTTATCAGGCTTTTTATTATTCAGTTTTAAACTAATTTGCGAGAATAGTTAAAAAGATTACCTTGTATCGGTTTGCCGGAATGCAAATCTTTCCATATGGCAATGTCACAAAATCTTAAATCTGCCGTTAAATGGTCAAAACGTATTTCTTTATTGTTTCCGGTTATGTTGCAAAGCGAAAAAAATTCTTTGCTGAAAAAATAAGAAACACCGTCGAGTAATCGACATTCTATTTTAGTTCCGATATTGTCGCTAAAAATTGCTCCGTCTACAAATTTTTCATCTGCTACCCTTGATATAAACAACGGCAATCGGGCAAAAATTAACGCTTCCAATTGTCCGTTTACGGTATTATCCAAAGATTCCAATGTTGCCTCGTCAGCTTCTGCCGTTGCGTATACAGATTTACACCCTAATTCTTGTAATAGTTCGGCAGACTTTCTGTTTAATACGGAAAGCCACATTCCGCCGTAGATTTTACATTTCGGGTTTTGAGATAATATTTCAATCATCGAAAGGCTGTCTGCTTGGAAATTGCAAAGTCCTAATGAACAAAAGTTTTCAATCAATGTGATATATGGTTTTTCTTCATTTTCATAAATAACCGGCGGGAATGAAATTATTACTTCATAATTTTTTGAAATTTCTGCAATTTTTTCTATTTCAGTTTGAGAAATTTGCACAGTTACACAAACATTGACAATTTTCAATCCGGGGAAATTTGTCGCATTTATAAATTGTAACTGCTCCGGTAAAATCACAGCTTTATCCGGAGAATCGCCGAGTTTAAATTGTCGATTTGACGGCGTGTATTTATAATCGACGAATTCTTTTATTTCCTCGGAAACTTCCGGTAACATTCCGAGTTTCTTTTCCAGTTGCTTGATTTTCACAAGTACATTATCTACTGCATTTTTTATTTCACGAGCCGCAGTTTGTTTGTCTTTATTATCAATAGAAACTTTGATTCCCTCTTTTTCCAACATCACGGCAAGTTCTTCCAATGTTCCGATTTTCCCTTTTTTGGGTAATTGAATTTTCAGCGGAACGACATCTTCCAATTCATCCACTCGTATTTTGATTTGGGCATTTGTTTCATCAGATATAATTTCAGCTTTTTTTTGTGAAAGAAAAGATTCAAAATCGAAATCAGTTTCCAATTGAATATTTTTGTTGTAATTGCTCCAATTCTCATTTTTTCCGACGAGATTTTTATGATCAAAAAAATGACCTTCTCCTGTTTCACGAGCGGAATAAGTCGCCAATCGCTTACGGAATTCCTCTGTTTCCGCTTCGTTACTTTGGCTGTCTAAAGCTTTACGGTAAATTGATGTTATTACAGAAACCCAGCCCGGACTTTTTAAACGCCCTTCAATTTTCAAAGTGTCCGCTCCGCAAGCTGCAAGTTTATCAAGATGTTTTACCAACAGCATGTCTTTCATAGAAAAATACGGGAATTTTTTGCCGTTGTGTTCCCAAGCAAGTCTGCACGGTGCAGTACAAGCACCTCGGTTCCCGCTTCTGCCGCCTACCCAAGATGACATCAAACATCGTCCTGATACGCAAAAACACATTGAGCCTTCTACAAAAACTTCGGTTTCAATACCGCTGCTTTGGGCAATTACGCTGATTTCTTCGCCGGTTAATTCCCGTGCTAAAACTGCTCGTGTAATTCCTAATTTTGCAGCTAATTTTGCTCCGTTAGCAGAAGTAATTGCAAGTTGTGTAGATGCGTGGAATGCAATTCTTCCTTTATAATAACGATTCAACAAAGAAATCAAACCTAAGTCTTTTACGATTAATGCATCAATTTTTATTTCACAAAGCATTTCTACGACTTTTGCGGCTTCGTGGAGTTCGTTATCTTTTAAGTCAATATTTAATGTTACGTAAACTTTTTTATTACGCCGATGAGCTTCGGCACATAGTTTTTTCAATACCGGAACATCGAAATTGTCTGCCGGACGGCGTGCATTAAATTTTAAATAACCTAAATAAACCGCATCGGCTCCGGCTTCTATAGCAGCCGCAAAACTTTTCAAGTTACCGGCAGGCGACATTAATTCCATCTTTTTAGCCATAATTTTTCACCTTTATAGAATAAAAATAAACTTTTATATTAAGGAAGAAATTCATCTAATTCATTAATTTTTCAGTTAAAAAAGTTGAACTACTTATACTGCAATGTAATTTCTTTGTCTATTAAAGCAAATATCAAACATTTCCTCTTTTGCAATAAAAAAAAATGTCGATAGATTTACAATGAAACGCATTTTATTTTTTCAGATTTTGTTTTATAAACTGACAAAATGCAGAATGATTAAAGGAGTTTTTATAATGAAAAAGATGCTTTTTGTAGGATTACTTTTTTCCGCAGTATTCGGAGTTTTTGCTCTTGATACTACACTTATTGAACAGGAGATTTTACGCCTTGTTAATAAACAACGTGTCGACAACAGTTTGATTCCGTTGCAACAGGATGAACAATTACAAAATTGTGCGAGAGAACACAGTGCCGATATGTTAGCTAACACAAAACTTTCACATGTCAGCAAAGGTAAATTACCGGCAGAACGTGTAAGAATTGCAAGCCCTAAATTATTTTTCGGAGTTTTTGAAAATATAGCTTATTGTAAAGGTGAAAATGAAACTGAAATTGCAGAAACTCTTGTAAATGCTTGGATGAATTCTGAAGGACATAAGAAAAATATTTTAGCTACTGATACAAACTTTACAGGAATCGGAGTTTCAGCTCCGAGTGCAGACAATATTTATTATGTTACACAATTAATGACAGATTCCGTAGCTACTTTGGCTTCTGATATTCCGGCAAATGTAACAGCAGGAAGTGATGTTACGCTAAAATGTAATTTCCTCGGAAGTTTTGATAAAAACAATTTGGTTGTATTTGCAACTTTCCCTGATTCCGAAGCTAAATTTATGTTAGAAGACGGAAAAAGTTATTATGCCGGTTGCGGAGTTATTACACCTAAATGGCTTGATGACAAAACTTTTGAAATTACAATTCCTTGTAAATACGGAACCGGAGAATACAAATTGTATATGGGTAAAAATCAGCAGTATTATCCGGACTATGTTACTTTCAGTGTAAAATAAAATCTAAGAATTTATTTATAAATTGATTTAAGCTGTAGATAAATAGTTGATAATCCTATTTTGATACAGCTTTTAATTTTTTTAAGAGGTAAGAATGATTGGTGATCAAAAAGATAATTCACGCAGCGGAATAGGTTTTTTTATAGTGTTGATTGTTGTAATTATTTTTGGTGTTTTAGTATTAAAAATGTGCAAACCGACCGGAAATAAAAACAAAGTATCACAGGAAAAAGTATCTTCCGAAATTGAAGATATAAAAGAACAAGAAGTTGTTTCCGAAGTTACAAAAGAACCGGAGAATTTATCCGGAGAATCTGTTACCGGAAAAGTTTATTTTTGTCGCATTTCTAATGACGGCACACAAAAGATTCTTACTGCATTCCGAGAAATTTCTTCTGAAAACTCATTGGAATCCGCACTGACAGCGTTACTTGCCGGGCCTACAAATGCCGAAGAATCTCATGACATAATTACTAACATTCCGGAAAATACGATTCTTAAAAGTATAAAAATAGAAGATGATATAATGTTCTTGGATTTCTCAGAGGAATTTGAATTTAACTCATATGGTAGAGATTCGACTTTGTTGCAATTGAAACAAATTGTTTTTACTGCTACCGAATATTCTGATATTGAAAAAATTCAATTCTTGATTAACGGAGAAATTCGTACATATTTAGGCGGTGACGGTGTTGTAATAGGAAAACCTTTATCTCGTGATGATTTTTCTTGACAACATAGGGGAAAAACTGATATAAGTCACACATCTTATGGCGATGTAGCTCAGTTGGTCAGAGCATCCGGCTCATATCCGGGGGGTCATTGGTTCAAATCCGATCATCGCCATTATTAAAACTCCCTTTTTGCAGGGAGTTTTTTTTATGCCTTATTAAATTTATTTACTTAGAATAAGGAAAAATTGTAGTAAGGCGATAATAAATTTATCTAATCCGGCGGGGGGTACAAAATGCAATTTATAAAAGGGAACACTCAACAACTGGAAACTTTTATTTGTTCTCATCCTTATAGTTCGTTATGGCATACAGTTTCGTGGAATACATTTCAAACAAAAAATGGTAATCCCGGAATTTTCTTTGGTGTTGCTGATAATGATGAAATAATTGCAGCCGGACTTTTGCAACTGCGACATCGTTCATTTTTCAAATTCGGTTATATACAAGGCGGGATTCTTTACAAAGAAGATAAATTAGATTCTAAACTTTATAATGTAATTATAAACGGGTTGAAAGAAATCGCAGCTGAAAAAAAATTAATGCATTGCTTTGTAGATTGGGTAATTCCGTATAATGATAAAGATGCAGATTTTTTTCATTCTGCGGCAAATCATAACTTTAACGTAAAAGCAGTGATTCCTACATTTACAAATATTCTTGATATTACAAAGACGGAAGATGAATTACTTGCCGAAATGAAACCTAAAGGCAGATATAATATAAAACTCGCAGGGAAAAAAGGCGTTACTATACGTGAAGGGAAGGAAGAAGAAATTCCTGAATTTTATCGTTTGCTGGAAATTACCACTGCTCGTGACGGTTTTCGTGCAAATAATTTGGGATACTATCAATCTTTTATCCGAGAATTGCCGTTTGCACGTTTTATGGTTGCCGAGCATGAAAATGAAATAATTGCAGGTGGAATTTTTACATATTCAGGCAAACAAGCTTTGTATTATTACGGAGCGTCTGCCAGTCATAAACGCAATTTAATGGCTCCGTATTTATTGCAGTGGGAAGCTTTGCTGTACGGAAAAGCAAACGGCTGTACTTATTATGATTTCATGGGAATTGCAGATCCTCAAAATCCGCAAGATCCGCTAAACGGAGTAACAGATTTTAAATT
This sequence comes from Spirochaetales bacterium, assembly GCA_017624275.1. Taxonomy (GTDB): domain Bacteria; phylum Spirochaetota; class GWE2-31-10; order GWE2-31-10; family GWE2-31-10; genus RGIG8597. Next base: position 60,628 of record JAGANG010000010.1, read on the forward strand.
GAAATTCGGTAACGGAACTACTCGATTTCTTCCGGCATTCGATATTATTTTCAATCCGTTTAAATATCATTTGTACCAAACGGCTCTAAAAGTTAATGCGTTTTTAAATTCTTTAAAATCGAAAGGCAAGAATGACTAAAAATAATTATTTACTAATAGAAAACTACATGAAGAAATGTATGAGCGATGCAGCACATGATCAGGAACATGTTTACAGAGTTTTATTTATGGCGTTAGAAATTGCCCGTTTTGAAAATGATGTAAATCATGACGTTCTGATTACTGCGTCGTTACTTCATGATATCGGGCGTGACGAGCAACTGAAAGATCCTAGTGTTTGCCATGCAAAAGTAGGTTCAGAAAAGGCGTATTGCTTTCTTATCGAAAATGGTTTTGATGAAAACTTTGCAAATCATGTGAAAAGCTGCATTTTGACTCATCGCTACAGAAAAAATACGCCGCCGCAGACAATTGAGGCAAAGATTCTTTTTGATGCCGACAAAATAGATGTTGCCGGACTTTGCGGAATAGCCAGAACTTTATTGTATAAAGGAAATGTCCAGGCTCCGCTTTATATTGTGAATGACGGGAAAATTTCCAAAGGCGACGGCGTCGGTGAGGTTTCATTTTTTCAAGAGTACAAATATAAACTAGAAAATATTTATGATCGTTTTTTTACCGAACGAGGGCGACAAATAGCTGCAAAACGGCGTAAAGACGCTGAGATTTTTTATAATAATCTTTACGGTGAAGTTTCAGAATTTTATGAGTCCGGCAATGAAATGTTATTTTCAATGCTGGGAAAAGATTAGCAACTCGATTTTTTTGATGTTAAATATTGACAAAAAACTTTCCTTGTTATAAGAGTTAGTTAGTACTAACTAACTCTAGTTTAGAAACTTCTATTTCCACCATTCGAATAGAATAATTCTTAAAAGTTACTTGTGTGAATATTTTTACTCTTTATAGTTAGTTGGTGCTAACTTTTTTCTGTAAAAAGGAGTTTTTTTTGTTGGAAAATTTACTTGCTTATCATTGCGGGCCGGCTCTTGCGGGAATAAAGCCGGCTAATATAGTTGCTTGTCAGAAGCTTCGTTTTTCGGATTTACATTCAAAAATTATCAAACTGAATAATGAATTAAACAAGACAAATATCTATATAGAAATATTGTGCGAATGCGAATCAATGATGTTGCTGATTGTTTACCGTAAGAATGTTTTAGAAAAACATTTGCAATGCAAAGAAAATCAGAATTTTCTGAAAACCTACGGATATTCGGAAAATATGCAGATTGATCAGCAGTTGGCAAAATTGAAAACTCGTTTCAGAGAAAATGGATTTCCCCATGAAGTCGGAGTTTTTTTAGGTTATCCGCTTCATGATATTTATGGATTTATAAATCACAGAGATGACGGTTGTTTATTTACCGGAGATTGGAAAGTTTACCAAGATGTAGAAACAGCCAAGAAATTATTTCTGCGATACAAAGCTTGTAAAAAAGCAATTTTAAAAAGAGTAACGAGCGGAGCTACGTTAGCTCAAATATTTTGTGCTGCATAGTCGGGATTTGAAATTATTAAATTGATAATTTTTTATAGAAAATAATAAGGAGATTAACATGGGTAAAATTGTAATTGTTTATTGGAGCGGAACGGGCAACACGGAAGCTATGGCTGGGGCAATACTTGAGGGAGCAAAGTCGCAAAATTCGGATACAAAATCTTTTAATGTTTCGCAGATTTCGGCAGATGAAGCAGCAAATTACGATACATTGATTTTAGGCTGTCCGGCAATGGGAGCAGAAGTTTTGGAAGAAGCAGAATTTGAACCCTTTTTTACTGATTTGGAAAGTAAGCTTAACGGAAAAAATGTTGCATTGTTCGGTTCTTTCGGCTGGGGCGACGGAGAATGGATGCGAATTTGGGAAAAAAGAGTTACTGATGCCGGCGGTAAACTTATAAACGGAGAAGGTTTGATGATTCATGAAACTCCCGATGACGAAGGATTGGCAAAGTGTCGTGAATTTGGCGAAATAGCTGCTAAAATATAGTCATAAAAAAAAGGCTGTTTGTAAAAACAGCCTTTTTTAAATAAATAATTTAACACAAATTGCATTTAAATTTTTCGGGAATATCTTTCCAAAAACGCCGTAAAACTTTATCTCTTGCATCTTGCGGAATTTTAGGATTTGAAAATTTTAATGAAATTGAGAATTTATCCGCTATTGTCGAACCGTTATTTGACTTGTTTATTTCTTTTTCTAACGCATCAACATAGTCTGCATTATCTGTTGTTGCCGGCATTTTATTAAATACGGCTTCCAATGGCAGCAAATCATAATCACAATTCATAATGTATTCATTTATAATTCCGGTCAGAAAATTTGTTGCATTGTTAGATTCAGCTTCGATATAATGCAAAGTTTTTCCTGTAAACCAAAAAATTTTTACGGTGTAATCTCGTGCAGTTTCATGTTGCATAAGAAAACCGGCAAATAAATATGCTTTTAAAAGTTGCAGAAAACAATTGTAATTATTTTCTCGTTGCCCCGGCAAAACTAACGCTATCAGCCGGTTTTCTTCCGATACCAAACAGTGATTCCATTTTCCGCTGAGTGAAATATTTTCCCACTTTGCATTCAGTCGATTCCACAATTTTTGTTTACCTGAATAAAAATTAATTTCGCCGGCATAAGAAATTTTACCGACTTGAGCGATTATTTCTTCACTTTGTGTTTTTAGTTGTGAAAAAATACTCTCGATGGAATCTGAATATTTTTCGTTTAGCAATTCTCCGAAAACAGCCTCCGGGAAAAAACCAGAAACTTGTGAATTATGAAATTTTTGTTGTACATAACCGGCAATGTTATTATTACAAAGATATTGCCAATGCAATTCACCGGCAGTATTGCTTTCGTAATAATTATTATCACCGGCAAAATTTTCGTATTCTTTGTCATAACGAGAGTCTTTTGCTGTAAAATCCACATATTTACTGATAGAAAGTTCTTTTCTTATTCGTTCTTCTGCCGGATTTTTCAAAAATAATTCTAAATCGTACAAAGAAATTTCTTCAATATTTCTGCAAAGATTTGATTTTTCAAGTTCTTTAAATGTACTGAGACTTTTTTTAATTTCTTCTAATTCTGTAGAAGATGATTTTTCTTTATCTTTACCGAATAATTTTTTGCACAAACTTGTATATGAAAGTTCGGGGTAATCATTGCGAATTTTTTTGTGATTATCGGTTTTGTTATCATTCGACAATAAATACGCATAACCGATTTCTCGCCGTTTATCACTGTGACATCCGTAAATATCATTAGGAGTTTGCTGTGAAAAATTATTAAGCGGAATTTTCAAATTATCTGTACTTTCCCAAAGAATGTCTGCTTGTGCAATTTGAAAATCATTACACCAACTTTTTACTTCACGCATAAGTTGTGTCAAAACCGGCGATGGATATTGTTCTTGATCTTTTGCTAAGTCTTGCGATACATAAGACAAATACAATTTATTACGAGTAGCCAGTAACAATTCTAAAAATAAATAATTATCATTTTCGCTGTTTGTCAAATCGCCTTGTAATTTCTTCACATTACGTAAATCGAGAGTAGATTTGTCGCTGTGCCGAGGAAAATCTTTTTCTCCCAAGCCCATTATATAAACTATCTTGAAAGGAACCGGCTTCATCGGAGTCATTGCAGAAATTGTAATTCCGCCGGTAAGATAACGCCCGCGACGAACCGGCATTTCACTGATGTGTGTTTTCAAAAATGACAAAATGTAAATCATATCCCATTTTCGTTTGTTTCCGGATTGTGAGTCTTCAAACAAGGCGTCAAATCGTTCTAATGAGTTTAAAAGCTGTTCAAGATTTTGCTTTACCGGCATTTCTTCGTTTTGCAAATCTTCCGGGATTTCTAAAAAGCGGTCAATAAATTTGTTGATTAAGCATTTCCATTCTTCCCCGGTATGCATTTGTTGCATTTCTTTGAAGATTTTGAACAAATCTTCCATTGTACTGCAAAATAATTCCAGCTCTTCATTGCTTCCCAACGGAGCAGGATTAATTTCCGGATTAATATTTATATTTTCCGGATTTTCTCCCATTAAGCGTCCTATTCTCAAACGGCGTAAGGCATTTTTCCATGTAAAATATAATGTTTCGCCTGTACTGTAATTTGCTTTATCCGTTTTGTCGTAACAATAAAAAACGTTAAGTTTATCAATCCATTCCAGCCATTGCTCAAAAGTATGTTTAGATGTATGAGTAGCTGCAAAACAAGGATTTTGCCAAAGTCGTACAATTTCCGGACGAGTAAAAGAACCCACTGCGGTTTGTAAAGCACAAATCAATGCATTGGCAAAAAGGCTTTCTGTTCCGGCGTTAATATTACTTAGATTGTAATGCAAACCGCATCCGACTTCATAAAAAACACTTCGTAAATGTTGTTGGTAAATATCCATGTCGGGTACAAGAATCGCAATATCGGTTTGTGATAAGGTCGGATCTGCTTGTAAATTGGCGAGGATATTATCCACAACGGTTTCAACTTCACGACGCAAAGACGGCGAACCGAATATTTGCAAAGAACAATCCGGTTCTATATTGCTGTCCGGTCTTTTTTTATTCAAAATTGAAGATTTTAAATGACCGAGAACGTTGTCGGATTGTTCGTAATCACTTTTAAAATATTCAGTAGTTACTTTTGTATTTAAACAAGAATCTTTGAAAACTTTGAAATTTTCACTGAAAGTTTTTCCCCAGTTGCGAACAAGTTCATTTGATTCGCTTTTTTGTAAATCAAAATTGTCGCTGTCCCAAGGAAGTTGCGGATTGTTACGAAATGCTCCGAAAAAGTTTTGCTGGAAAATATGAAAATCATAATGTTTTTGCAAATGAACGATTAATTTAAAATGGAATGCGGATATTTGTGACAATCCGAAAATAAAAACTTTTTTCTTATTATCCGGAGTGGGCAATAAATCAATTTCGTGCAATTTGTTTTCGGCATAAAGCGGCAAAGTTGTATAAACGCCGTCTTTGCCGTATTTTTTTTGTAAGGCAATCATCGTCACAAAAAATCTTTCGATATATTGCTCGCTGGCAACGTTCCATTTTAACGGTAGATTCTTTTTCTCCGACAAAGAAATCTTTATTTTGTCGCCAAGCATCAATCATTTGTGAACGTTGATATTCATATTCTCTAAAATAATAAGCTAATTTCTCTGCAAGTTGCCAAAGTCTGGTTTGTGCATCTTTACCGGTAGATTCATCGCCTAAATATCTGTAAACCGGTTGCATATCGGGATTATTTTTCCCGTTTTCCAGTACGGAAAGCACCATTAATTGCAAATCGATTTGTCGCTCATTGTCACCGAGAAAAATATATTTTTTATTGTCATCTTCTTTATTGCTGCATTCTTTAAGCAATGTGATTAATGTTTTTTCAAGATAGCTCAAGTCAAGATTTGCACAAATCTCATTTTCTTTGGCTATTTCAAGTTGGAGCCAACGTTTTACGTTGATATTTGGAACTATTATTCGTTGAGGAATAAAAATGTCTTGATTGTCTTGGTTTAATTCTTTGAACAAAAGACTTTTCATGGAATCAACAGAATCTGCGTAATGAAAAAGTATTCCCATATTTTCCTCCGGAATAAAATGTGGTTATACATATTTTTCCGAATATTAACCAGATGATTTTAGCCTTTTGAACAAAGATAAAAAAACCGAGAAATAAATTCTCGGTTATAGAAAAACTTATTTTTGACTTTTGCGTTCTCTGTAATATTCTAAAATGCTTTTGACATAAAGCTTGTCTTCATGTGCGATATGTCCCAAAATCCAGTCATATAAAAAACGAACAAATTGAAGAGCCGTAGAAAAAGTGGCTTTGTTAAATTCATGAGTTGTATTTAAAACTTTGTGTATAAAATCTTCATGAGCTCTTTTGTGCGTCGCATAATTTTCATATCCGGCGGCACGCATAATAGCTTCCTCGTCATGAAAATGAGTTTTTACATAGTCGACGCATTCACGCAATGTATCTGTAAGAGACGCCTGCCAATCTGCTTTTTCCGCAGCTTTACTTTTCATGAGTCCTTCGTAAAGAGTATTACAAAGGCTGACAAGTTTTTTATGTTGATTGTCGATTACCGGGATTCCCAGTTCAAATTTCGGATCCCATGCAATATATATTTTTCCGCTTTCTTCCGGTACCATATGATTCTCCTTTAGTATAAAAATAATATGTAATCATTACAAAAATGAGCTTACTATAATAAAAAATATTATGATGTCAAGCAATGTAAAAAACGTTATTTCTCGGTTTGATTATATTTAGAAAATATAATTTTTTTCTATAAAATTTGCGACTCCGTGATTCATATTACTTTCTATTATTCCTGTTGCGACTTTTTTTATTTCCGGATGAGCATTTTCTACAGCATAAAAATCATCACATGCTTTTAACAGCGGCAAGTCGTTCATGTTGTCGCCGAATCCTATTAATTTGTCCGGTTTTAACATTGAGCGAAGTTTGTTGGCTGCATGAAATTTTGAAGCTTTGCTGCTTGCGATTTCTAAAAAGCAATATCCGGGATTGTAAATGTCTTCATAAAAAAACAAGTTCAAGTTCAAATCATTTTTCAATTCATTATAAATGGGAAGCAATTTTTGAGATGTGTTGCAAATACAAAAGTAGATAGCTTTTTCTGTATGCGGAATGTCAAAAAATGACGGAATATGAATAAAAGTTTTTCTTTCTCGACGTGCGTTATAAAAAGTCTTCATCGGTGCGACAGTAAATTTTTCGTACCATGCAGTCATTTTATTATTCCAAGTATAAATAAAACCCGTTACGTCGTGTTTTTTTAAACAAGCCAAAACATTTTGCACGGCATTGTCCGGAATACTTTCTAAATCAATCGGTATTTTTTTATCAAGATCGTAAATCATTACGCCGTTCATTAAAATTATCGGGCAATTTATATTTACTCCGTCTAATAAGGGAATTACCGTGGCAAAAGTTCTGGCTGTCGCAATTGTAAAAAGCAATCCGGATTTAATTAATTCATTTATTTTAAACTTATCGTTATCGGGGAAAATTCCGCAGTTGTCTAATAATGTTCCGTCTAAATCGCTTATATACAAAAATTTCATATTTCCTCATTTGTAAAATTGATTGAAAAAAGTTTATTACGACCGTTGCCGATAATACAAAAAATATTTTTGGAGTGTTGCATATTATGAAAAAAATTCTTTTGGTTGATGCTTTTGGGCTGATTTTTCGTTCTTATTACGCCTTTTTTACTCGACCGTTGACAAATAAATCGGGAGAAAATATTTCTGCCGTTCACGGTTTTTTTAATGCGTTATTTTCATTATTGAAGAAGGAAAAGCCGGATTTTGTATTGATTGCATTGGAAGGCAAAGGAAAATGTTTTCGCTACGAAATTTACCCGGAATACAAAGCCAACCGACAGGCAACTCCCGAAGACTTAAAAACTCAAATTGTAAAAATTGCAGATTTAATAAATAAAATGGAGATTCCGTGTTTTTCTCAGGAAGGTTTTGAGGCTGATGATGTGATAGGAACATTGGCTGAAAATTACGGAAAAAATGATGACTGTGAAGTGTGGATTTTTTCGTCGGATAAAGATTTGCGTCAGTTGGTAAAAAATAATGTAAAGCTTTGCCGCCCGGATCCTAAAACCGGAGAATATATTTTATACGGACGTGACGAAATTTTTGCGGATATGGGAATTTACCCGGAACAAGTAGCTGATTATTTGGCGATTACCGGAGATAAATCGGATAATATTCCCGGTGTAAAAGGACTGGGAGAAAAAGGGGCGGCAACGCTGCTGGGAAAATGGCAGTCGTTGGAAAATATCTATGAGCATTTAGCTGAGATTACGCCGGCAGGTACACAGAAAAAATTAGCCGAAGACAAAGAAAACGCTCTTTTAAGTAAGAAATTGACTACAATTTGTACCGATGTTCCTTTGAATTTGGATGAGAATTCTTTGTCGTCACGTCCTATAAACTTGGAAGCTGTACTTGAAGATTTAGAAAAAGACAGTTTGAAAACTATTATTTCCCAGATTAAAACATACAATAAAGAGCGTTTTCAGATTACTTTTTCAAACGAAACATTTAAAGAAATCGAAAAAAGCGAGCCGGAAACAGAAAAGACTGAACTTAATACAAAAGATTTCAGATTGGCTGCTACGTATTCGGTTATTGCAGAGCTTGCAGGGAAAATTCGTGCTGCTAAAAAGTTTGCATACGATTTGGAAACTACGGGATTTGATTTTAATAATGAAGAACTTATTTGTATGAGCATTGCAGTTCCGAATGTGGACAACGAACCGGAAACTTTTGTCGTTCCGTTTAATTTGTCTTTGTCGCAACGTGCGGAAGCCGGAATTTCGGAACTGCTGACAGCTGAGGAGATAATGCAAACTTTGGCTCCTGTTTTTACCGATAAGTCGATTTTGAAAATCGGGCATAATATAAAGTTTGATAATAAATTTTTGTATCGATTCGGAATTAATGAGATTGCACCTCTTTTCGATACAATGTTGGCAGAATATTGTATTGACAGTGCGTCACCGACATTAGCATTGAAAGATATGGCTGAAAACTATTTAAAAATGAAAGTAATTCATTATGAAGATGTTGTTGCTCAGCCTAAAAAGCAAACGTTACTTGATGTCCCTTTTGATAAGCTTTTTGTGTATTCTGGACAAGATTCGTATTTGACTTTGAAATTGTATCAAATGCTTGAAGATAAAATTTTTCAGGATTCTCAAAGAATTCATCTGTTTTATGATATTGAAATGCCCCTTGTCCAAGTGCTTTCGGATATGGAAATGGCAGGTATCGGTGTAAATGCAAATCACTTGCATGAGCTGGCGAAAAAAATGGATGAAGAAATTGCAATTCAACGGGAAAAAATGTTCGACATTGCAGGGTATGAATTTAATCCTAATTCGCCGTTGCAGCTGCGTAAACTTTTGTTTGAAGATTTAGGTTTGCAACCGGATAAAAAAACAAAGTCCGGTGCTTCTACAGATGTAGAAGTTTTGAAAAAATTAAGCTTTTTCCATCCGTTGCCGGGAATTTTATTGGACTACAGAACTTTCAGTAAAATAAAGTCTACATACACTGAAAATCTTGTGGAAATGATAAATCCGCAAACCGGGCGAATTCATACTACGTATCTTCAAACCGGAACTCAAACCGGGCGACTTTCCAGTAAAGATCCTAATTTGCAAAATATTCCGATTCGCAGTTCAATCGGCCGTGAAATCAGGCATGCGTTTGTTCCTCAATCCGGGTGGAAACTTATGAGTGCCGATTATTCTCAAATCGAAATTTTTCTGTTAGCGGAATTTTCTGAAGATAAAATCTTGCAAAAGGCGATTATTAACGGTGAAGATATTCACGCCGGAACTGCGGCGATTTTGTTTGATAAACAGTCAGCAGAAGTTTCTAAGGAAGAACGAATGATTGCAAAAACAGTTAATTTCGGAATATTATACGGGCAGTCGGCGTTTGGATTGGCAAATGAATTGCAGATTTCCAGAACTCAAGCAATGAATTTTATTGAAAAATATTTTGAGAATTACAGCGGAGTAAAACGTTACATTGAGAAATTGAAAGAGTTGTGTCGCCAAAACAGTTATTCTTCAACATATTGGGGACGACATCGAACAATCAGGGAAATTCACGAGAAAAATAAAAATATTCGTGAAAACGGCGAACGTATGGCTGTAAACTCTGTAATACAAGGAACTGCAGCGGATTTGATAAAACAGGCGATGATTCGTGCCGTTGCTGAAATAAAAAAGCAAAAATTACAATCACGATTGTTATTGCAGGTACATGACGAATTGATATTTGAAGTTCCGCCGGAAGAACTTGAAGTAATGAAAGAGCTTGTTCGTTGTGCAATGGAAAATGATTTCGGATTTAAATTGCCGCTGAAAACCAGCATTGAAGTCGGCGACACGTGGGGTGAAATGCACTAGAAAACAAAAAAAACTGACGGTTACGATTATTGTTTCCGTCAGTTTTTTTGTTTTAAGCCAAATTGAGTTTTATTTTTTTAAGATAAACATTGCAGACAACGCCGGTACGCTGACAGTAGAAGATGTTGCTTCGTTTTCCATTAAGTCTATTCCTGAATAATTCAGATCATAACTTCTTGGAGAATTGGAATAATTTACAATATAAGCAATGGTTTGCTCGCTTGTAGATTTCTCAGCAACAAAAAAAGTATTGTCGGCATAACGTTTTGTATATGTTCCGTTCCACAATGCTTCATTTTCATTTCTGATAGTCATAAGTTTGGCTACGTAGTCATGTAAGTCTTGCTCATCTGAACTAAAGCCGCTTATTCGTCCGCTTGTTCTGGCTACGTTATCACCGTTTTTAGTTGTACCGCTTTTTTCTCCGATTTCGTCTCCGTAGTAAATTGTAATCGGTCCGGTGTAAGCTGCAAGTGTAGAAAGAGCGACTTTGTGGCGTTTGTAATATTCGTTGCTGTTATATTTCCAAGTGACTAAGTCGCCGAATCGTACTAAGTCGTGATTTGTAATAAATAAGTTCGGTACGTAGTTGTCGGATCTTACGTCGCTGCTTGGGTGATAATAACCTTTGGCTGTTGCACTTTTGAATACATAGTCAAGAAGAGTCAACGGTTCACCACCTTTCTCTTTTGATTCTTCCATTGCGAACATCTGTACAAGTTTGTAACGAGAAGGGAAGTCGAAGCATGAACGAAGTCCGTAACCTGCGGCATTTCCCGGCTCAACAGATAGTTTCTGGATTGTCGGCGGAATGGAGTCGTCTCCGTTCCAGTGTTCTCCTACCATGTAACCTAAACTTCCCCAGTCAATCCCCGGAGTTCCGTTGGCATTTGCAGCTTCTTCTACTGCTGTACGAATTTCGTACCAATAGTTGTGACCGTTCGTATATGTACCGTCTCCCATAGAGCCGTTACCCATTCCTGTTTGGTAACATTGGTCGAGTCGCCAGCCGTCAATTTTGTAGTTCTTTATCCAGTAAGTTGCGACTTCTTTGAAGAATTCCAAAGTACGGTTGTTTGTTCCCGGATAATCACATCCGTCATACATACCGTGACTTCTTTGCGGAATTAATCCGGACGGAGAAGGTTTACAGCCAAGTTCGCTCCAGTGTCCGAAAACTCCGTCGAGTATTATATACATATTTCGTTTGTGACATTCAGCAACGAGTTCTTTAAAATCTTCGATAGTTCCGAAGTTCGGTTCTATAGAAAAATAGTCATAAGCATAGTAGCCTGTGGCTGCAAGTTTTTTGTCATTCAGTTGGTCTGCACCTGTGTCGAATACCGGAGTAAGCCACAAAGCATTCATTCCCAGACCTTTTATGTAGTCGAGTGCATTGATAATACCGCGAATATCTCCGTCGTGTTTACTTGGTCCGTATCCTTGATAGAATCCGCAACCATTTCCGCTTTGGAATGCTTCTACCATTACTTGGTAGATTCTCAGTTCATTAAATTTTCCGGAAAGCTTTTGGTCGGCTAAGGTAAATGTTGTCGGCATACTTTTTGTTTTTTTACCGGCACGATTTTCTGCAGTGACAATTATAGTTATTACAGTTCCTTCTATGGATGCAATATCTGATACTCTGAAATTATTTTTACCACGGATAAGAGTGTGCTCTTTTCCGTTGATTCTTACATTACTGTCGGCTGTGAGCAATGTGTCACTTTCGACATTGATTGTAATTATTTGTGTGGACGCAATACTTTTTCCGCTTTCCGGAGTAATAGTGACTTTCGGTGCGGCAGTACTTGCATCTAATGCTTCAAAGACTTCTTCTGCAATTTCTGATGAGATGTAACCGTTACGGAATGCTTTTGCTTTTACAACGATGTCTTTAGTACTGTTGTCTATAGTAAAAGCTCTCTGGTATTTTGAAGAAGATTGGTCAGGAATATTATCATCTGTAGTGTAATAAATAACGGCGTTTGCATCTTTGTGGCTGAGTGTTATCTGATTGCCGTCTACTGTGATTGTCGGCGGTTCGAGTTTACCGGCTTCCAAAATATATGATTGTGATACTGATGTAGACTTTTGGTCACCCAGGTAAGCAACGGCTTTTATATTTAAAGATGTATAAATATTGAATTCGCCGGTATATTTAAAACTTTTGTCAGTAGGTTCACTGTCGTCTAATGTGTAATAGATAACTGCATTTTTGTCTTCGTGATTGATTGTTATTTCTAAAGATTTTTCAAAAGTTTTTCCTTCCGGTGTGATTGTCGGTGCGGTAATTTGTGTTTCGCTTATATTTAAAGTTAATGTTTGTATTTTAGATTCTGCTAAATTGGATTTATATCCTATAGCTTTTATGGTTATTGTGGTTGCATCTGTAGGAATTATTATTGTTCCGTTGTAGGGAGTGCTGTCTTTTGTCGGAGTAGTACCGTCAAGTGTATAATAGAAATCTACCTGCTCAGTATCGCATGATAGCGTGATTTTATCACTTGCTGCGATTGTTGTATTTGATTTGAAATTGAATGAAATAGGAGTAATCTTTGTTTGTTCCGGTTCTATATTTCGAGTCATGCCGGTTTCGGAAATAGTAACATTTTCACTTGTTCCAAAATATTCTATATCATTTTCATCAACAAATGAGATTTTAAGTTCGTATGTACCTTCTTTCTTAAAATTGTCAAAAACAATAGGTTGTCCTTTTTTGTAAGGAATATATTGGCTGTCTTGTTCGCCGGTTATTGAGATTTTTACTTGTGTAACACATGACGGAATGGCAATTTTTGGGTCAACATTAAATGTAGCGGTTATTTTTATCGGCAAAATTGTAAGGGTTATTTTGTTCCCGTCGGCTACAGATGTTTCTTTTTCTACCTTTCCGATAATATTGTTATTTTCATCGTAAGCAAGTGCATAAAGTAAATATTTTCCCTGATTTACGGAAAAAGTATAACTTGTACTTACGGCCTGACGAGAATTGACTTCTTTTCCGGCAATAGTTTTTAAGCCGACTTCATATTTTTTTACGGCTGTATCTAAATTTTGCTCTATTACAATAGTAATATTCGCTTTAGAATCGGGAATATCTGTGATTTCAGTTTCGGTAGTACACGATATTCCTAATATTAAAAGAATATTTAATAGAAATATTTGCAGTTGTTTTGTCATCTTTTGCTCCATATCGCATTTTTTAGTAATAAGAAAATAGAGCAAAATTAATACCGTCAAAGCTTAAAATGTTTTCAGCATATTCAAAAATTCTTCTTTTGACGCATTGTTCAAACAAATATAAGCACGACTTTTTCCGCTTATTGCAGTAGATAATCGTAACAATTGAAAAACTTTTTCGTTTGTATTGGCATTCGATATCAAAATTTTACTGATTTCCTTGTCTTTACCAGATGAACGTAAAATATTAACAGCAGTTTCTATTATAGAAGTATTTGCTTCGGCAGCGGGTGTAAATACTTTTGAAAGATTATTTATCTGAACTTTATCATTGTTACCTTTACCTGTAATATTTTTGATTTCTTTTCGTGTAAAAAGCCAATTCAAAATACGTGTAATAAAATTGGCATTTTTTGTTTGCTCATTAATAAATCCCGTAAGTAATGCATTTATTTTTGAACTGCTTATTAATGTGGTGATTTTCTTTATGGTTTCACAGTACACGGCGTAATTAGGATCGAGTTTATCTTTGATTATAATTTCTTCCAAAAATCGCAGTGATGAAATGTTTTTTGAAGAAATTATAGCCTGACAGATTTCTTCTTTTTTAGGTTTGTACAAAATATATTGCGACGGAGTTTCCTCAAATAGTTCTTGTTCCTTTACGGAATAACTTTCAATAAGCATGTTTTTCAGAAGATTTCTGATAGAATCAATCTTTTTTGATGTTAATGCAAAAAACTTTTTATTATTTTCCGTAACCGAAAGTTTGTTATTTTCTATTTTCAGTGTGTAACGATAGCCGTTTGAAATTTGCGTGTATTCAGTTTGTTGTTCCAGTTTCACTGCAGAAAATAAAAAGAAACAACTTTTGTCTGAAAAAAAGTTTACGGCGTCGTCTCGTGTAGTCGGAACATTTAGTTTTAGTTTTACGTGTTTTGATAATAAGTCCCAAATCTCATCACTTTTTGGGAATATCTTGCGTTTTGTATCAAAATAAAGTTTTTCGTCTTCGATTGTACTGTATAAAAGAGCTTTTTTTTCTGCTTCGATTCGCTCTTGTTCTTCATATTCTGCAATTGTGTTTTTTATTAAGGAAGAAAAGTAATTGTGCCAATCGTGCATATATTTACGAAACAAATCAAGATATGAAAGTTCGACTTCATGAACTTTGTAAGGTTTGATATTTTCTATTTCGTTTTCCATTTCATCAATAATTGTTTTTGCATCTTTATCGGGATGAGATTTTAGATATTCTTGAATTTTCTTTTTGTTGTTGTCGTTGATTTCTTTTTCGTAAGTGTCGAGCGTTTCTTTGGTGATTTTGAAATTACCCAAGACGCTTGTGTATTTAGGCATTTTCTCTAATAATTTTTGAATTTCCCATAATGCCGTTTCTTTGAAAATCAGAATAAGATTAAAGGATTTTCGTTCAAAATTTTTGATTCGAATTTTTATTCTGCTGAAATTCAGGAATTGATCTACCAATTGGGGGAAAATGTCTTCGTGTAATTCCGCAAGTTTAGGAGCCGAATAGATTGCATCAAGTGATATTTGTCCGGTTTTCCACATCATTTTTTTGAATGCGTCAGAAATTAAACTTGATTCGTATAATATTCTTTCTATTTGAGTCATTTTTTCCCCCATTAGGTTAAAAATATTTTTTTATATTCTATCTTATTTACAATTATAATCCTTCAATTATCAGCTTCTATTTGTAAATAAGTGAATTTTAGTAAAAAAAATTATTTTTTCCCTTTTTTAGTTTTTTTCTGCAAATCATAAAGCAAGGTTAATGCTTGAATCGGAGTCATTCTGTCCAAATCCAAAAATTTTATGGCATTACAAATTTCTTTTGAAATATTATCTTCTTTATGATTTTCGTGAAAATCAAATAAATTGTCCTTATAGTTATCGGAGCTATGATTGTTTTGTATGACAATTTATTGATTTTTATTTTCATCATTATTTTGTTCGAGTTTTGTTAATAGAGTTTTTGCATATTCCACAATAGCATCTGGCATTCCTGCAAGTTCTGCTACATGTATACCGTAACTTTTTTGTGCAGCTTCGGGGATAATCTTATGCAAAAACGTAAAACTGGAACCGTCTTCTTTTATTGCGACCGAATAATTTTTAATTCCTTCTTTTTTATCGAGTTGTGTCAGCTCGTGGTAATGTGTGGCAAATAAAGTTTTTGCTCCGAGTATACGCTTGTCGTGTATATAATCGAGAATAGACCATGCGATAGCCAGTCCGTCATACGTACTTGTTCCGCGTCCTATTTCGTCCATAATGATAAGACTGCGACCGGTAGCGTATTTTAAAATATTTGCGGTTTCTTGCATTTCTACAAAAAAAGTCGATTGCCCTCTTGCCAAATTGTCGGAAGTCCCGATTCGAGTAAAAATTCTGTCTACAATTCCTATAGTTGCACTGTCAGCCGGAACAAAACATCCTATTTGAGCCATTAAAATAATAAGTGCATTTTGTCGCAGATAAGTAGATTTCCCTGCCATATTCGGTCCGGTAATAATCATCAAATAATCTGTCGAAGAAATTTTTGTATCATTAGGAATGAATTCGTCATAATCCATTTTTGTTTCTACTACCGGATGGCGTCCGCCGTTGATTTCTACATCAAAACCGTCGTTTAATATCGGGCGAACATATCGGCGTTCTTGTGAAATTTTTGCAAACGAAAGCAATACGTCGAGTTTTGAAATTACTTCTGCGTCTTCTTGAATTTGAACAAGAGATTCTAATAGTTTTTCTCGTGTTTCAATAAAGATATTTCGTTCTATTTCATTTATGCGTTCTCGTGCCGTAAGAACTTTTGATTCGTATTCGGATAATTCTTTATTTGTATATCGACATGTGTTTACCAACGACTGACGCAGTATAAAATCGTCATTAAGATTTTTAGATTGTATTTTTGAAACTTCAAAAAAGTATCCTAAGATTTTGTTGTATTTCACTCGCAATGTAGGAACATCAAAATCTGAACGGATTTTAGATTCAATTCCGCTAATGTATTCTTTGCTTTCTGATGATAATAATTTTAGTTCATCCAATTCTTTCGAATACCCGTCTTTTACTATATTTCCGTCGTCAATTAATGTTGCCGGATCATCTTTTATGCGTTCTTCCAGCATATCTACAACGTCAGGCAACGGTGCAAATGTAGAAAATAATTCTTCCAATTGAGGAATTTTCCCCAGTAAATTAAGGATTTTCTCACATTCTTGTAATGATATTTTTATACTGATTAAATCTTTGGGAGTAGCTTTATCCAAAACAAGTCGTCCGGCAAGGCGTTCCAAATCGGTAATATTTTTTATGGAATTCTCAATTTGAGAAATTAAAGCCGGAGTTTTTATAAAAGTATCTACAATATTCAGTCTTTTTTCTATTTCATCACAATTAAGCAATGGTTCTACAATCCATTTTTTTAAAAGGCGTCCGCCCATTGCAGTTAATGTCTGGTCTATAGTTTCAAGCAGGGAATTTGTTATCGTACCTTCATTTTGATTACGCAAAAGTTCTAAATGTTTGATTGTGGATTCGTCCAATTGCATTATGCGGTCATTGTTGTGGTAACGCAAAGGACGAATGTGTGCTAATGAGCCTTGAAAATTATTTTGAAGATATTTCAGTAAAGCTCCCGGAACGGTTAAATCTGTTTTTAATTCAGGGATTCCCAGTTGGCGAAGGCTTTGCGAATTAAATTGAGTCAAAAGCAACTTTTGATTTTCTTCCGGTGAAAACCAAGTATCGTCGTAACTGTTAAGGAGAAGTCCTTCGTTTTCATTTAACATCTCTTCTAATGCCGGGAAACGTTGCAACAGAGATTTCGGCACCAAAGCTTCTTTTGGCAAAAGTCTGCACATTTCACCGCGTAATACGGAAAAACCGGAAGTGATATCAAGTTCCGTAAATTCAAATTCTCCGGTGGAAATGTCAATATATGCTATTTCCAGCCACATTCCTTTCGCATTTAGCCCTAAAAGATAATTGTTGCTTTTGTTTGCCAGTTGATCTTCTTTGACTATTGTTCCCGGAGTGATGATTTCCGTAATTCCTCGTTTGACTAATCCTTTAACGGATTTAGGATCTTCGAGCTGCTCGCAAATTGCGATTTTTTTACCGAAAGAAACGAGTTTTTTTATATAAAAGTTTACGGCGTGAAAGGGAACTCCACACATGGGGATTTTGTTTTGCCGCTTTGTTAAGGTTATATTAAGTAATTTTGATGCTTCAATGGCATCTTCAGCAAACATTTCATAAAAGTCGCCGCAACGAAAGAATAAAAAAGCGTCAGGATATTTATCTTTTAATTCTTTGTGTTGTCTCATCATGGGAGTATCGTATGCTGAAGTTTCTGTTTGGTTTTCTTTTTTTGACATATAATTCCTAATTTGCATATAGTTACTTGCTAATTTACACTTTTCGACTCATTTTTTCAAAAAAAACAGCAGGTTATTTTGAAAAAATGTTGAAAAGATGTTTTTTTATTGGTAGTATCATTAGACTTTATATATTAACACTAATAGGTGTATTTATGGCAACGTTACCTACTCAAAAGTTACAGGATTTTTATAAAGAATACGGCACTAAAGAAATTGCTTTTAATAAATCAATTCGTAATGCCACAGGATTAGACCCTCAGAAAATTTGTGTGAAAATCGGCGGAGAACATTTACCGTGTATTCTTTATTCATGCTCAATGAATGATGCAAAAGTAATAATGCCGCTAGATACAGAGGCTTTTGAAATTATAAAAAGAGCAAAAAATCTTGTGAATCTCAGATTCGCTTTTTTTCCGAAAACTTCTAAAAGCCCTATTATATTTTTTGTTTCTTCTATAATTAAAGGTTTTACTTCATTTAAACTTCAACATGAATCTTCGTATCTTGTTTCTTTAGAATTTAATCAACGTCCGCCTGATGATTTGATTGAGATTATAGGAACTATTTTTCAATCTATTGAGAATTTTGAAAGACGACGGGAATTGCGTATTAATTTGGATTCTAATGTCGTAAATGATATGGAGATAACTTCTGTTAATACATATTGTGTTGTAGATTCAATTAAGCGACCTTGTATTCTTAAAAATCTATCAGCATCTGGGTGTGGTATCATAATGATGTGCAATCCTAAATTCTTAATAAATAAGAAAATTACGGTTGCTATTTATGTGTATGACCACAACGAACCTATACTGATTGAAGGTGAAATAAAACGTTCCGAGGGAATTGAGGGACGAAATGACTTGTATCTTATGGGGATTTTGTTGAATAAAGATGAAATACCTTTCGGATATAAAGATATGATTAATGGTTATATCGATCATTTGGAGAGTATGTTAAAACATAAAAGAGTAATGAATAATGTTACTACTGAATAAGAAAATATTTATATATATATTTTCTGTTTTATTATGTTCTCTTATTTGTTCGTGTAAAACTTCTTTAGAATTAATTCCTATTTCGAATAATGTGCCGACTTTGCCGGTTTCCGGTGTTGTAAATGCAGAAAACGGCTCTTTTTTTAGGAAAAATAATACAATTTTGTGTTTATCTGATGATTGTATTTTAGAACTAAACAAAGATGGATATAAGTTAAAACAGGGGACATTGATAGAATCCACTTCGTCGTTAAAAAGAAAAATAAAAAAAATAGATTATCAGACGTTATTTCCCTCGGTAACCGGAAGCTTTTCTTTTTTTCGAATGCTTATACCAAAGAAATTTTATGTAGAAGATATGACTTTTTCCGTAAAATATTTTGACGGAGAAAAACTGCAAGATTCAAAGAAAGGGCATGTTTATTCATATTATGAAGATTCGCAAATTAACTTTTATGGAGTTTTTTTGCCGTTTTCACCTTTGTATGAACAAGAACGTTATTTATTATCTATAAACATTAATTTCAGAGATGGGGAAAAAGTCGTTATTTATTCTACCGGACTGATAGGTAAAACGGTTTATAAAGAACAAACACTTAAATTCCCCGCAAAAAAATCTAAAGATTTGGAAAGTGCCAGCAGAAAAAAATATAAAATCCAACAAGCTGCACGTCATGAACTTTGGAAAATAACTAATCAACCTTTAAACAGAGAAATTCTAAAAGTGGTTAAACCGCTTGATAATATGGCCCGTATGACATCTGATTTTTGTTTTACCAGAAAGTGGATTCTTAATAATGGTAAATTGTATTCAAGAGATGTTCATTTGGGAGTCGATTACGGAGTACCGACTGGAACGCCGATTTATTCAATACTTGACGGTGTGGTTGTGTCTTCCGGGTTGCAAGAATTGTACGGGAATATGATAATTGTAGATCACGGCTTAGGCTTGTATACAAATTATTGTCATATGAATAAACGATTAAAAAAAGCGGATACCCTTATTAAAAAAGGTGAAGCTTTAGGAGAAGTCGGAATGACCGGAGCCGCAACCGGACCTCATTTACATATAGAAGCAAGAATATATGGAATTCCGATTGATTATAGAAAACTGGATTGTTTGCCTGAGTTATTTGTCGTAGAACCTTAGGTTAGTATTGACAAAAAACGACAATTCTTTTATCTTGCCGCTTTAGAAAAAGGAGTAGCTCTTATGCTTGAAGGAATTACTAAAGCACTTACAGATTCATTTAAAGTAATTAGCGGTAATGCAAAAATTACAGAGGCAAATATTGGGTCTGTAATTAATGAAATCAGAGTTGCACTTTTAGATGCCGATGTCAGTGTTGATGTCGTAAAAGAATTTATTAATGAGATTACAGCAAAAGCTATAGGTGAACAAGTAGTACGTTCGGTAAATCCTCGAGAACAATTTATTAAAATTGTATATGACGGGATTGCTGAAATACTCGGTAGTACTGCCAGTGGTTTGAAATTGAAGCCAAAGTCATCAAAAGCTCTTTCAGTTATTTTACTTGCTGGTTTGCAAGGTGCCGGAAAGACGACTACTGCGGGTAAGTTGGCAAAATATTTGAAAGATAACGAAGGACGCAAAGTTTTGCTTTCTGCATGTGATGTTTATCGTCCGGCAGCAATAGAGCAATTACAGCGTGTCGGTGAGATTGCCGGTGTAGATGTCTATACCGGAGATAAAAAAGATGCTGTAAAGATAGCAAAAGAATCTTTTAAAAAGGCTAAAACCGGAGATTATGATGTTTTGATTATCGATAGTGCAGGACGATTGCACATTGATAAAGAAATGATGAGTGAAATCAAAAAGATTTCAAAAGATATTCGTCCGGATGAAACTCTTTTTGTATGTGATGCAATGACAGGACAGCATGCTGCCGAAATTGCAAAAGAATTTAATGATACTTTAGAGCTTACCGGGGTAATTTTAACGAAGTTTGATTCGGATACTCGTGGCGGGGCTGCTTTTTCCATAAAGAAGATTACCAATAAACCAATTAAATTTATCGGGGTATCTGAAAAGATTGATGGTTTGGAAATCTTTCATCCGGAGCGAATTGCTTCCAGAATTTTAGGAATGGGTGATATTGTCACTCTTGTAGAGAAAGCAGAGCAAATATACAACGAAGAAGAAGCAATAAAGCTTGAAAAGAAAATGCGTGATGCCGAATTCACGTTACAAGATTTTCTTGAGCAAATGGAGCAAATGAGCAAGCTTGGACCTATGGAAAAAATTTTAGAAATGATTCCGGGGATGCAAGCTCAAATGGGTAATATAAATATCGATGAATCTAAAATTGCACGTCAAAAAGCAATTATTCAATCTATGACTTTAAAAGAAAGAAATGATTCTCGTATTATTTTAGGATCCAGAAAACGTAGAATTGCACGAGGTGCAGGAGTTTCGATTTTGGAAGTAGATAAACTGTTGAAAAATTTTCAGAAGTCGAAGCAAATGATGAAAAAAATGATGAAAAATAAGAATTTGTTAGCAAACTTGGGTAATTTAAAATAGAAATTCCCATAAAATACAAACAGAGAATGGCCAATGTAAGGAGGAAATTTTGGTTAAAATCAGATTAAAAAGAATGGGTGCTGCAAAAAGACCGTATTACAGAATTGTTGTTACTGACTCAAGAAGCCCTAGAGACGGAAGATTTATTGAAGAAGTAGGTGTTTACCAACCTTTAGTAAAAGAGGAAGAAAATCAAGTAAAATTCGATGCTGAAAAAGTAAAAAAATGGTTTTTGAACGGTGCTCAGCCAACTAATATTGTTAGAAAGCTTTTGAATAAAAAACAATTTAAATTTGATAGAGCACAACTAAAAAAATAAATATTTTGTTACCGGCAAGAAAGGAGAACACTGAATGAGTGAAAAAGAATTGGTTGAATTTATTGCCAAATCCTTGGTAGACAATGCCGATAAGGTTGATGTAAAAATGTTGGAAAGTGAAAGATCTACCATTTTGGAATTATCAGTAGATGAAAATGATATTGGTAAAATTATAGGAAAACATGGTAGAATTGCAAAAGCAATAAGAACAATTCTTAGTGCAGTTTCTAATAAGAGTAATAAACGTGTTCTTCTTGATATTATTGATTAAGAATGAATGATAAAATAAAAGTAGGTTTTATTAGAAAAGCTCACGGATTAAAGGGAGAAGTAAAAATTCTCCCTTTAACTGATGATTCAAGACGTTTTAAAAAAATCAAAAAGCTTTTCCTTGAAAATTCAAATGAATCTTTAATTGAGTATGAAGTAGAATCTGTCAGAATAGCTTCAGATGAAGTTATTTTGAAATTCAAAAATGTTAATGATAAAGATGCTGCTGATTTACTTAGAGGTATTTTTATTTACATAAATCGTGAAGATGCAATTTCTTTGAATGATTGGGAATTTTATACGCAAGATTTAATTGGACTTTCTGTATATTATAAGGAAGAAAATATAGGTAAAGTTACTGATGTACTTAATACAGGTGCGAATGATAATCTGGAAATTTTATTAAATAAAAATTCAAAACATATTTATTATCCTTTTGTACGAACTTTTATTGATAATGTAGATCTTGAAAAAGGATATTTATTCGTTAATCAGTATGAAGGATTTTTTGATTGATAAATTTTTATATTTTGAGTTTATTTCCTGAATTATTTGAGACATTTTTTAATACAAGTATTGTAAAAAAAGGATTTGAGAAACAAGCATTTTCATATACTTTGAAGAATTTTAGAGAACATGCAGTGAATAATTACGGACAAGTAGATGACGCTCCTTATGGGGGCGGGGCGGGGATGTTGTTACGGCCGGAACCTATTTTTGATGCATATAAAGCTCTTAATATTCCCGAGAATGGAAAGAAAGTCTTATTTTTTTCGCCTAAAGGGAAGAAAATAGATCATAAATATATTCTGGACTTGACAAAATATGAAAATATTGTTTTAATCTGCGGGCATTATGAGGGGGTAGATCAAAGGGTTTTAGACTCTTTGGTTGATGAAGAAGTCTCTTTAGGAGATTTTGTTTTGTCTGGCGGAGAAATCCCCGCAATGGCGTTAATGGATGCGATAATTCGGCAATTGGATGGTGTTATAAAAAAAGATTCATTACAAGAAGAGTCTTTTACTGAAAGTTTGTTGGAATATCGCCAGTATACAAGACCGGCTGTTTATCGGGGTATGATGGTTCCGGAAGTGTTGACATCTGGGAATCATAAAGAAATAGAAAAATTTAAATTAATGGATAGTATTCGGGAGACCTTAAAATGGCGTCCCGATTTATTTGATAACCCTGAATGTTATCGAAAGATTTCCGAAAGATACCAGGGTAAGGAATCTATAGAATCACTAATAAATAAAATAAAACGGGAGTTAAATGATGTCAGTGATAACAAAAATGGAACAAACACATATTGATGAATTAGCGGGAACTATGGTAGTTGAAGGTGCAGATGCAGAAGCTGTAAAAAAGACTTTTAAAGATAGAGCTGAAGCTTTTAATATTGGAGACCTTGTAAAAGTCGGTGTAAAAATTATTGAAGGTAAAAGAGAAAGAGTTCAGATATTTGAAGGTTATGTAATTGCTTTCAGAGGACATGGTATCACAAGAACTTTCAAAGTTAGAAAAATAGCTTTCGGAGTTGGTGTTGAAAGAACTTTCCCTATGTATTCACCAAAAATTAGTTCTATTGAATTAGTTAGAAGAGGAAAAATCAGAAGAGCTAAATTGTTCTATTTAAGAGAAAGAAGCGGTAAGAGTGCAACAATTAAAGAAAAAATTAATTTCAAAAAAGTTGCTAAAACAGCTAAATAATTTTAATTAAAATAAACATATAAGAGTTTAAGACCAAAAGTTAGTCACAAAATATTGTGGTAGCTTTTGGTTTTTTTATTTGTTGACGTTGTTAATTATGAAAACACAAAATAATACAGAAATAGGAAAACGAGGGGAAGAAATAGCTGCGGAATTCCTCAAAAAGCAAGGTGTTGATATAATTGAAAAAAATTATCATACGAAATTTGGCGAAATTGACCTAATAGGTTTTGATAAAAGTACGATAATATTTATTGAAGTCAAGTTAAGAAATAATGATAATTTTGGAACACCGGTAGAAGCTATAACACAAACAAAATTGAAACGTATTTATAAAAGTGCTTTGTGGTACATTTCTATGCATAAAAATAATTATGATTATCGTTTTGATGTGATTGCAATCCGTAAGGATAATATAAACCGATGTTATCATCTGGAGTGGTTCAAAAATCAAAATCTAATTGATTTATTTTAATTTTGAGGATAAGATACGATGGTTAAAAAAGCACGCCCACGAAACCCCAAAAAAATAAGAGATTTAAAAGTAAAGATTTGTGAAGAGTCTTATTTGAGGGTTGCTATATCAAGGATAGCGGTATTATTAGCAGAGGAGATTCTGGGACATTGAGTGAGAACACAAGTAATAATAACGTAAATGGAAATTCTAATCATAGACGTAGAAGACGTTTCCGTAATCGAAAATTATCTACGGAGAAAAAAGATTCGTTAAAATCTGTTTCAACAAATGCTTTTTCTAAAGATATTAATACTGAAAAAAAGGAAGTATCTGTAAGTTCTGTAAAGAAGGATTTCAGTAAACCGGCTAATAAAAAAAGAAAAAGCAAAAGCTCGAAGAATAGTGAAAATTCGAAAAAGCAAAATGTTAAAAAAGAAGATTTTAAGCGTTCTTTTATAAAAAAAGAATTCAATAAATATAAAAGAGCAAAATCTGTCTCCAGAAATATTTCCGGGAAATTCAAAAAAGAAGATTTACCTTATCGTACTGAGAGTTTACCGACATCTGTTTGTCCTATTTGTAATAAAACGATTACTAATATGATGACGGCGTTACTTGATGAAAATTCTGAAGGTTATGTACATTTTGATTGTGTATACGATAGATTAAAATCAAAAGTAACACTGAAAGAGAATGAGCGTTTCTCTTATATCGGTAACGGAGCTTTTGCGATTATCGAAGACTATAAAGATGGGCAGGCTTTAAAATTTAGAATAAAACAACAATTTCAATTTTCTGAACCGAGATCAACAAAATGACACATTTTTTTATTGAAACGTATGGATGTCAAATGAATAAAGCTGAAAGTGTATCTTTGGCAGGTCGTTTGACAGCAGCAGGCTATATTCAAGTTTTCTCACAAGAAGCTGCAAATTTAATTATTATTAATACATGTTCGGTAAGAAAAACTGCGGAAAACAGAATATGGGGAAGGCTTGGTTTTTACAAAAAAGAAAAAACAAAGCGTGATATTACAGTTCTTGTAATGGGGTGTATGCCGCAAAGAATCAGCGAAGAATTGTTAGATAAAAAACGTGGTGTTGATATTGTAGTGGGCAATTTTCATAAAGATAAAATACCTGCAATTCTTGCCGCACATCGAAAAGGTAGAAAAGATTGTTATGTAGATGAGCCGGAAAGCCAAAATTCGGAAGCTTTTTTTACAGAGACTGCACCGGATGAACTGAATCCCGCAAAAGCTTATCTGACTATAAGTCACGGATGTAATAATTTTTGTTCATATTGCATAGTTCCCTATTTGCGAGGTCGTGAGATTTCTCGTTCATCGTCATCTATTATAAATGAGATTCACAAATTGACAGAGCAAGGCGTAAAACAAGTAATGTTGCTCGGGCAAAATGTGAATTCTTATGGGAATGACACAAAGGATATAACTTTTGCACAATTATTGAAGCAGATTGCCCGTGAAACAGATGTTTCTTGGGTAAAATTTATGTCCAGCCATCCAAAGGATTTATCTGAAGAATTAATTGAAGTTATGGCAACGGAGCCTAAAATTTCTAAATGGCTTCATTTGGCTTTACAATCAGGTTCTACGTCTATTTTACAAGCAATGAATCGAAAATATACTCGTGAAGATTTCTTGCAAAAAATCTATAAGTTACGAGAATCTATACCTGATATTATACTTACTACAGATTTGATAATAGGTTTTCCCGGAGAGACAGAGCAAGATTATCAAGATACGTTAAGCATAATAAAAGAAGTTCGTTTTGATGATGCGTTTATGTACAAATACAATGAACGTGATAATACACTTGCTCAAAAAACAATGGGCGACCCGATTCCGGACGAAATAAAAGTAGAACGACTTACTAAACTTATAGAAATTCAGCGTAATATAGGACTTGAAAATCGTCAGGCAATGAAGGGGCGACATTTTCAAATATTGCATGAACGACCGGCTAACGACGGAACAGGAAGACATATCGGGATTTCTTCGAATGAACTTATTTTCTTGTATGACGGAAGCGATGACGATGCCGGAAAAGTAATTGATATAGAAGCTACCGGTGTAAATGGTTCGACTTTGACCGGGAAAAAGATATGAAACGGTTTCGATTTTGTATTTTGTTCTTGTTCTTTTGTACTTTTCTGTATCCGGAGGAAAAACTTTCCGAATTGTTGAAAAAAGCTACTAAGTTAGAAAAACAAGGGCAAATGAATGAAACTTTGTCAATCTATAAACAAGCGTTGGAATTGAGCAAGGAAGTTCATACATCGGAATGGATAACTTTAAAACTTGCCAGACTTTCTACAAATGTAGAGCAGAAAATCGCATTTTATAATCAATTCATTTCTAATTTCCCGGATTCTCAATTTATAAAACTTGCTTATTACGAAATTGCGGCAGTTCATTTTTTATTAAAAGATTATGCAAAGGCGTTAGATTCGTACAGAAATTTGTTGGAAATTTCTTACGGAACGTCATATTTTGCTGTTTCCGGACTATATTGTGCGGCACTTTATTTAAATCTAAAAGAACCGGATAAAGCAATCGAAGTCCTTCATATTTTATTGGAAGAGATTTCAACGGACGAAGAACTTTCTAAAAGCTATTTTCTTATAGGAAAAGCCTATTTAATGAAAAATCAACCGGAGAATGCTGTACAAAATTTCTCTATTTGTACCGGAACTTTTCCAAAAACATTTTATGCAAAAAAAGCAGCTGAAGAATTGGGAAAAATGAATCAATCCGGAAAAGAACTTAAAATGGTTTCTATTGATAAAAACGATAACGACAATTTATTGAATGCGATAGAAGCTGATATAAAATCATCGATTAATCTTAATAAAGAAAATAATACATTACCGGAAGGATTCTATTTACAATTGGGATCGTATTCGGAAGAAAAAAATGCATTATTGCAGATTGAACAAATAAAAGCGGAAAAAATAGGCGAACTTCATATTTATCCTAAAAAGACATCTTCGGGATTTTTCTATAAAGTTATTATGGGACCGTTTTCGGATAAAGACAAAATGAACGATGCTCTTATAACTTTAAAAGATTGTAATATTGATGCTTTTCTTATTGAACTTCCGGAAGAAGATTAACTTATGAAAATCCTACTTGTTGCAGTAAACGCTTGTTATAATCACACTAATTTAGCTGTTCGTTCTATTTGTCATTATGTGAATAACTTTGAACTTATGAATTTTGGGGAATGGACAATTAATCAAAATGTTCAAGATATTCTTAGGGGAATAAGCGAAAAATCTCCTGATGTGGTTTTATTTTCTTCATATATTTGGAATGCGGAAATTGTTCAGAAACTGATTTGTGATGTAAAAAAGATTTTGCCTGATTGTGTGATTGGTGCCGGTGGCCCGGAAATGGGATTTTACGCAGAAGGTTATCTTAAAAAATTAGTTCCTCTTGATTTTGTACTTTTTGGTGAAGGTGAAGAAACTGCAAAAGAAATCGCTGGTATTTATGAAAAGTTATTTGCGGATTGTGATTTTGACGGGAATTTGTTCCTTGAAAAAATAAAAACTGTCGGCGGAATTTATACAAAAATCGGGAATGAGATTTTCTTTGGCGGAAATCGTGAATTGATTCAGGATTTGTCAGATATGCCTTTTGCTTATCCACAAATTACTGACCCGGACAATCGCATTTATTATTATGAATCAAGTCGAGGATGTCCTTTTAGTTGTTCTTATTGTATGTCGTCTTTGGATAAACGTGTTCGTTTTATGCCTTTGGAACGAGTTTTTGAAGATATTCAACGTTTTTTAGACGCCAATGTGCGTTTGGTAAAATTTGTTGATAGAACATACAATTTGCAAAGCAAGCGATATATTGCGATTTGGGAATATATTTTGGCTCATCATAATAATAAAACAATGTTCCATTTTGAAATTGAAGCTGAATTTTTAGATGAAGAGGCTTTGGCGTTTTTGCAAAAAGTTCCTGCCGGTGTGATGCAGTTTGAAATCGGAGTTCAAAGTAGTAATAAAAAAACTTTAGAAGCAGTCGGTCGTTCATGCGGAACAGAAAAATTGGCTGAAAATATTAAACGAATTCCCGGAACAATTCACAGTCACTTGGATTTAATTGCGGGACTTCCTTTTGAAGATTTAGAAAGTTTTGGAAAATCTTTTGACTTTACAATGGCATTAAAACCTGATGCGTTACAACTCGGTTTTTTAAAAGTTCTGCACGGAACACAAATGGAACAATTTGCTTCCGAAAATAATTGGAAGTGGATGGAAAATCCTCCTTATGAAACTTTTTCTACACCATATATGAGTTATGAAGATATGATGTTCCTAAAAGATGTGGAAGTTTTGGTAGACGCATATTGGAACAGCGAATCTTTTGAAAAGACAATTAATTACATTGGAAAAATAGTTGGCTTTTGGAATTTTTTCAGTCGCTTGGCAACTTACGGAAAAAAACAAGGCGTTTTTGATGTTCCCCATAAGGAAAGTTTTTGGTTTGAATTCTTGGCAAGTTTTGTAAAAGATTCAGCTGATGAAAAAGCAAAAATTGTGTATGAATTATTACGTTTTGATTTTATTCGCAGCGGAAAAAAGGGCGGATTTCCGGATTGGTACAAGCATAATTACAATAAAGATTTTCATCGTGACGCATTGGAACAAAATGGCGGCGTAACAAATGCCAGATTAGATTTTGCATATTCAGATTATGATGAATTTGCGGTAAACCCATTTGAAGATGATATAAAATTAGGAAAAAAATGTTCCGTTCTTTTTATGTATCAACGACGCAATGTGGAAGGCAGCAAAAATAAACAAATATTAATAAGTAAGGAGAAATAATGTTTTTGAAAATAGGAATTGCAATTGTTTTATTTGTTATTTTATCTGAAATCGGATTGGCTGTATATTTTGTACGTCGAACATTACTTAGAACGCAAACGAATATTGAAAGAACATTGGATATGGCGGGAACGAGTTGGGAAGAATATATTCCGCAAATCCAAAATGACAGAGAATGGTTGTGGCAACAAGAACACGAACTTTTGACAATATTAAGTGATGATGGATTAAAATTGTCAGGAAATTTATTCCCGGTAAAAAATGCACGTGGGACAGTGATTTGTTTGCATGGCTATACAAGCAATTCTGTCAGAGATTACACAAGTCTTGCAAAATATTATTTAGAAAATAATTTTCAGTTGTTGTTGGTAGACCACAGAGCTCACGGAGAAAGTGAAGGAAAATATATCGGTTTCGGTATTTTGGAACGTCACGATTCATTAAGATGGATTGAATATTTAAATGAACGTTTGGGCAATGAACACAAGATTCTTGTCCATGGGACTTCAATGGGGGCTGCAACGACATTGATGTTGACCGGACAGAAATTACCGGGGAATGTATGCGGTGTGGTAGCAGATTGCGGATTTACATCGCCGTGGGATGTTTTTAAATCTGTATTGAAAAATACTTATCACTTGCCGGCGTTTCCGTTGTTACATTTGACTTCATTAATAGCTCGTGTGATTGCCGGATATGATTACACAGAATGCAGTGCAACAGAAGAAGTGAAAAAGTCGACAGTTCCGATTTTATTAATTCACGGAAGTGCTGATACTTTTGTACCGGCGTATATGTGCGAAGAAATTTATAAAAATTGCCCGGACGGAGAAATGCAGATAATAGAAGGTGCCGGACATGCAGAAAGTTTTTATAAAAATCCGCAGTTATATAAAGAAAAACTGCAAGAACATTTTGCAAAGTGCGGACTGTAAGTAGGAAATTGAAAAAAATGTTCGCATACGAATTCGCTGTATTTATAAGTCACTAATCGAAACAATTTTGAAAATCAAAGTCGGGAAAATCGAGTTTTTAACAAGTCTGCTTTTTTTATTTATGCTATATACAAATATTTACTTTTCCCCGAGAAAATCTTCCAGAGTGTCTACAACTTAGCCTAAAAGTTTTGCGAAAGCAGTAAGATAACGGTGCAATCCCACTTTACAATTTTATAGACATTCCTATAAAACTGTGTCATAATTTGATTATTGGAAATGCCTAATTTCAGGCGGTGTCTCCCAAACTCAATCAGCTTATACTGAAATAATTGAATAGGGAGGCTTGTCTATGACTTTAGAATTAGTTATTGCGGTAGTAACTTGTGTTGCTACTGTAGCTAGTACAGTTATAGCATTGCTCTCTTTCCTAAAAAAGAAAGATAAAGAGTAAAAAATAAAACCGCCAACGTCCTCTAAACAATTGGCGGTTTTTAACCCAAATGTGGAGATGACCAAATTGAGATTGGGCATTTCCTTTCTTTTCAATATATACCTTGATAAGATTATTTTCAAGTAACTTTTTTTTACTTCTCGCCTAAAAAATCTTCCAGTGTGTCTACAACTTCACCAAGGTTTTTGCGAAGGCGATTCATCAAATCTTTTGTTCGTTTTGTGTCGTAAGAAATGCTTGTTTGTGAAGGTAAAAGTAATTCGTAAGGCTCGACTTCCAAAGCGTTTGCAAGAGAAACAAGAGTTTCAAAGGAACCCCATTTTTTATGAGTTTCAATTGCACTTAGATATTTCTCCGTAATATGTGCTTTCTCGGCTAACTGAAATTGCGTTAAGCCTCTTGATTCTCTGAGTTTTCTTATATTTGAAACATATATTTTCTTTAATTTATCTTCATCCATATTCTAAAAATAAATCTAATAGCAAGTAATAAAAACTCACTAATTGATTTATATAGTATTCTATTAAACAGAAAAACACATCTTCTTGTATTACAATTTCCAAAAAAACTCCGACAAAGAGAATAACTACTCCGTCGATTTGATGGTTTTTTTATTTTAATTAGGTAAGACAAAATGGATAACAAATTTGAACAAATAATTGACAGCTATAGAGAAAATTCTTTTTCAGAAAGAGAAAAAGGAGATAAGTTTGAAAAACTCATTCAAGCATATTTATTGACAAAGCCCGAATATAAATCAATTTTGACAACTGTTTGGTGTTGGTCTGATTTTCCTTACAAAAATCAATTTAGTGGAAAAGATACGGGAATTGATTTAGTTTGCAAAACTTTTGATAACGAATATTGGGCAGTACAATGTAAATGCTATCAGGCTGATAAAAAAATTGATAAACCTTTAGTGGATACATTTCTCTCAACATCAAGCAAATTCTTTTCTACCGAAGACGAAAAAAAATCTTTTGCTTTGCGATTGTGGATTGATACAACTCAAAATGGTTTTAATCAAGAAGCATTGAATACAATCGAAAACCAAAATCCAGAAGTAAAGCGAATTGGTCTATATGATTTAAAAAATGATAGTGTAGATTGGAAAAAACTTAATTCCGGAATTTATGGAAAAAAAGCGGAAACAAAAAAATATGATTTACGAGAACATCAACAAAAAGCATATGATTCGACACTAAATTATTTATCAAACCATGAACGAGGAAAACTTATCATGGCGTGCGGAACCGGAAAAACTTTTACCAGTTTACGCATTGCAGAAGGAATTGCAACTGAAAGTAAATTAGTTTTATTTTTAGTTCCTTCTATAGCACTACTTAGCCAAACATTAAAAGAATGGACGGCACAAAGTAAAAATCCCATCTATCCAATTTGTATTTGTTCTGATTCGCAAGCTTCAAAAAATAAAAAAAAGCAAGACGAAAATTCTGTTACAAGTCTTGCCTTGCCAGCTTCTACCGATACTAAAAATATTTATCGACAATTTGTTCATTTTAGAAAAAAACAGCAAACGGAATCCGGGCTTATTGTTGTTTTTTCAACATACCAATCCATTGATGTAATAAGTCAAGTTCAAAAATCAATTAATACAAAAGAAAAAGACTCATTTATTTTTGATTTGATTGTTTGTGATGAAGCTCACAGAACAACCGGTGTAACAATTGCAAACAAAGAAGAATCAAATTTCGTAAAAGTTCACAAAGATGAAAATGTTCAAGCAAAAAAGCGTATTTATATGACAGCAACACCACGCTTGTATTCAAGTGACGCACAAAGCAAAGCAAAAGAAAAAGATGCAGAAATTTGTTCTATGGATGACCCAATTTTATACGGCGAAGAAATGTATAGAATCGGATTTGGGGAAGCTGTTGAAAAACAACTGTTATCTGACTACAAAGTAATTGTTCTTACCTTAGATGAAAATTCTGTAAATAGCAAACTTCAATCAACAATAGTAAACGAAAATGAAGAAATAAAAGCTGATGATGCAATAAAACTAATCGGTTGTATTAACGTACTTTCAAAAAGAACAAATTATCTTACAGATAAAGAACTTTTTAGCGATGTTGACCCGGAACCAATGAAAAGTGCGGTAGCATTTTGTTCAAATATCGCTCATTCAAAATATTTAAAAGACACATTTAAAATTTGCCAAAAAGCATATTACGAGAATCTTTCCGAAGAAGAAAAATCAAAAATGGTTGTTGTGAATGCAGACCATGTAGACGGAAGTATG
This sequence comes from Spirochaetales bacterium, assembly GCA_017624275.1. Taxonomy (GTDB): domain Bacteria; phylum Spirochaetota; class GWE2-31-10; order GWE2-31-10; family GWE2-31-10; genus RGIG8597. The sequence goes on from JAGANG010000010.1 coordinate 93,084, forward strand.
GGAAGTAATATTCGAGAAGAAAAACTTGATTGGCTAAAAAAAGCCGATACGTCAAAACATGAATGCCATATTCTAAATAATGTCCGTTGTCTTTCTGAAGGTGTAGATGTTCCGAGCCTAGATGCTATTTTATTTTTGTCCAGCAGAAATAGCCAAGTTGACGTAGTGCAATCTGTAGGGCGTGTAATGCGAAAAGCCGAAGGAAAAAAGTTTGGTTACATTGTTATTCCTGTCGTTGTTCCAAGTAATGCTGATGCAGATAAAATCCTTGATGAAACAGAAGATTTTAAAATTGTTTGGAATGTTTTAAATGCTTTACGTGCTCATGATGACAGATTCAATGCAACTATAAATAAAATAGAATTGAACAAAAAGAAACCTAAAAAGATTGTTGTTACCGGTGGCGGCGAACATAGCGGAGTAACTGTTATCGGCGGAGATAACAACGAAGACGATAGTAACGAGTATGTACAACTAGAACTATTTGATGAATTACAACAAAAACTCCTTAATGAATTTGAAAAACTACAAGATAAAGTCTTTGCCAAAATGGTTACAAAATGCGGAAGCCGTCGTTATTGGGCAGATTGGGGAAAAGATATTGGGAAAATTGCTCAGAAAAATATAGAAAGAATTGAAAAACTTATTGAAAAGGAAGGAGAACATAAACAACAGTTTGAACTATATCATACAGGGCTAAAGAACAATTTGAATCCGAATATTTCAAAAGCAGAAGCAATAGAAATGCTTGCTCAACATATGATTACAAAACCGGTTTTTGAAGCTCTTTTTGGCAATAATCAATTCACTCAACTAAATCCTGTTTCAAAAACTTTGGAAAAAATTGTTGCCTTATTGGACGAAAAATCAAATACAGAAGATTTAGAAAGACTAGAACGATTCTATGAGTCTGTAAAACAACGTGCCAACGGAATTGACAATGCAGAGGCAAAACAAAAAATTGTAGTAGAACTATATGACAGCTTCTTTAAAACAGCTTTTCCTAAAACCGTAGAAAAACTTGGAATTGTTTATACTCCGGTTGAAGTCGTAGATTTTATTATTCAAAGTGCAGAATATGTTTTGAATACAGAATTTAATCGTTCTTTTACTCAAGAAAATGTTCGTGTAATAGATCCATTTACAGGAACAGGAACATTTATTACCCGACTTTTGCAAAGTGGCATAATAAAACCTGAAGATTTAGAACGAAAATATAAACACGAAATTTTTGCAAACGAAATTATCTTACTTGCTTATTACATTGCTAGTGTTAATATCGAAAATGTTTATCATGACTTGGATTTTAAGAATCAAGTAAAACCGAAAACACAAGAATATGATTTTACAATGGATGAATATCCTCTAGCAGACCCACATTTTGGGGAATTAAAAGTTGCCGATTCATCTCCGTTGTACGAACCATTCAACGGGATTTGTCTTACTGATAGTTTCCAATTGTACGAACAAGAAGCAACTTTGAATGATAAGGTTTTTGGAGAAAATTGCGACCGTGTAAACGAACAAAAAAAACAACCAATCACCGTAATTTTTGGAAATCCACCTTATTCCATCGGGCAAGAAAGTGCCAACGACAATGCACAAAATCAAAAATACCCAAAATTAGAACAAAAAATTGCAGATACTTATGCAAAATATTCAGAATCATCTAATGTAAAAGCCGCTTACGACAGTTACATAAAAGCATTTCGCTGGGCAAGCGACAGACTTGAAAAAGAAAACGGCGGAATAGTAGCTTTTATAACTAATGCAGGTTGGCTTGATTCAAATGGGTTGGACGGCTTCAGAAAAACTTTGGAAGCAGAATTTGATAAAATTTATGTATTCAATTTGCGTGGTGCAATTCGTGGTAGAAACGGTGAAGGAGCAAAAAAAGAAGGACAAAATGTTTTTAATATCATGACAGGCGTTGCAATCACTGTTTTAGTGAAAAAAGCAAAATAAAAAACAGGAATAAAACGAGGCACAAAAATGAGCAATACAAAAGCAGAAATTTTTTATTATGACATCGGTGATTATCTAAGCAGAGAACAAAAACGTAAAATAATCAAAGATTTTAAAAGTATAGAAAACATTCCGTTTGAAAAAATCCAAAGCAACAAACACGGCGACTGGATAAACCAACGTAATGACAAATTCAGTACATTTATTCCAATAGAGCCAGCAAAGAAATTTGATGAAAAAAGCCAAAGCTGGTTTATGGTATATTCTTTGGGAGTTAATACAAATCGAGATTCTTGGGTTTATAATTTCTCTGAAGAAAATCTACAGACAAATATGAAAAAAACCATTTCATTTTATAACTCACAAGTTAATGATTTACACGAACACCGTATAATTACTCCAGACACAAAAGCTGATGATTTTAAAAATATAGATGAAACAAAAATTAGTTGGAGTAGTAGTTTAATTCCAAAACTTGATAAAGAAATCAAAACAGATTTTTGTGAGACCCAAATAAAGAAATCTATGTATAGACCTTTCTGTAAGCAAAATTTATATTTTGGTGATTTATTTATTCATAGGCGTGGGCAATTTGACCTACTTTTTCCAACCCCTCAGCATAGAAACTTAGTGATTTGTGCATCCTGTGTTGGTTCTCAAAAAGGATTGTCTGTTGGAATTACAGATTGCATTCCTGATTTACATTTTGTTGGAGATTCTCAATGTTTTCCGCTCTACTGGTACGAAGAATTTAAATCAGAGCAAATGTTTTTGTTTGACGGTGAAGAAAAATTCGTTCGTCACGAAGCGGTAAGCGATTTTATTTTAGAACAAGCTCGTACAAAATTCGGAAGTACCATCACAAAAGAGGATATCTTTTACTATGTATACGGAATCTTACATTCAAAAAGCTATAGGGAAACATTTGCTGCAGACTTAAAGAAAATGTTACCTCGCATTCCTTTGGTTAGCGAATATAAGAAATTCTTTGCATTTGTAGATGCAGGAAGAAAACTTGCAGACTTACATTTGAATTATGAACAAGTTTCAGCTTATGAAGGAGTAAAAATAACCGGAACAGAAAGTGAAAATTTCTGCGTCCAGCAAATAAAATTTCTCGATAAGAAAGACAAGTCTGCCATTAAATATAATGATAAAATTATTATTTCAAACATTCCACAAAAAGCTTATGAGTATGTGGTAAACGGTAAGTCTGCTATTGAATGGATTATAGAACGCTATGCAGTAACCACAGATAAAAAATCTGGAATCCCCAATAATCCTAATGATTGGGCTGTAGAACAAGGTAAAACTCGTTACATTTTGGATTTACTTTTGAGTATCATAAATGTATCTGTACAAACAGTAGATATTGTAGATAATTTACCAGAAGTAGATTGGGAAGAAGAGTAATGAAAATGATTCTTCCCCAAATACGAAAACAGGAAACTTCAAAAACTAATCAATAGCATCCATATTGATTTTATGAAGAAAAAAGGATTAAATTTTGAGATAAATAAAACCTTTAAAATGGTGACAGCGGAAAAGAATTCTTGGGAATAAAATATTTTGACACAACAGACCAAACGAACAGATTATTTTATCCTGATTGGATTATTAAACTTGATGACGGAAGAATTTGTATTTTAGACACAAAGGGTGGAAATACGGCAAGTTCCCAAGAAACAAAAGATAAAGCCGAAGAATTACAACGCCGAATTAATTTGCTAAATCAGACAAGTAAAATAAAATACTGTGGCGGAATTGTAATCTTTGCAAACGGTCAATGGTATATAAATGATTGTGCTGAATATAACTATTCCGGAAGTGATTTATCAAGTTTGGGTTGGAAAACTTTAGCGTGGAAGAGTTTGTAATTTTGGCTATTTAAACTGTAAATCATAAATATTCTTGACTTTTATTCAAAGCCCGACTAATCTAGGATTAAAGCTAGATTAGTCGGAGTATTTATGTTTTTATCAAGAACCCTTAAAGACTATATTTCCAAAGTAAATGATTTTTTCCCTATCGTTATGATTACAGGACCACGCCAAGTTGGTAAAACCTCACTTTTGGAAGAATGTGCAAAAGATAATAGAAAATATGTTTCTTTAGATTCCAATGAAAAACGAACACTTGCTCAAAATGACCCGGCATTATTTTTACAAAGATACAAACCTCCAGTTCTAATTGATGAAATTCAATATGCTCCACAGTTATTTCCGTATATCAAAGAAATTGTTGATAAAGAAAAACAAAAAGGAATGTTTTGGATTACAGGAAGTCAGCAATTTACTTTAATGCAAAATGTTTCAGAAACTTTGGCAGGACGAGTTGGAATAATGCATCTTCAAGGATTTTCTCAAAGTGAAAAATTCGAAAATTATCAACAGTCGCCCTTTTTACCAGAATTACAAAATATTGAAAATCGAAAATCTAATAACATTGGAACTGATAATATTTTTCACACTATTTGGAAAGGCTCTTATCCAGCACTTTGGCTTGGGACTGATGAAAATTGGGAGTTGTTTTATAATTCTTATGTGCAAACATATATTCAGCGAGATGTCAGACAAATCCTTAATATTTCTAATGAATTGACTTTTATAAAATTTATGAAGGCTGCGGCTGCACAAACCGGTCAACTTTTAGATTACGCATCTATGGCAAGAGATGTTGGCATTGCTGAAACTACAATAAAATCATGGATTTCGGTTTTAAATACTTCTGGAATCATTTTTTTGCTTCAACCTTATTCAAACAATCTTACAAAACGTGCTTTAAAAACTCCAAAAATGTATTTTATGGATACAGGTTTGGCGTGTTATTTAACTAGATGGAATAATTATGAAGCATTAGAAGATGGTGCATACGCAGGTGCAATTTTTGAAACTTACATTATTTCTGAAATTCTAAAATCCTATTGGCATAATGGAAAAGAACCTTTTGTTTATTTTTATCGTGATAAAGAAAAACGAGAAATTGATTTATTAATCGACCAAAACGGAAAATTATATCCAATAGAAATAAAGAAAAAA
>JAGANG010000011.1 GCA_017624275.1 Spirochaetales bacterium
AGTTAAACTTCTTTTTCGCCATATGGCAGAGTTCCATAAACATTTTCTTACATTTACTGTCTATAAAACGAATTACGCCCTGGTGAAAATGATTTGTAACATGATAATAAACGCCGTCTTTTGTGATTCTTTTTTGTGACATATCACACCTCGTGAAAAATAATTTTTATTCACTTGCGTTAGGTGGGGAAAACGGTGTTTTGGTTAATAAATTACCTTTTTTTTACTAATTACTGTTTTATTCGGAATATGAATAGAGGTCTGGGCGAAAAAGAAAACAGCAAGAAATACCAAAACAGGATTGAGGTCTGGGCATATGAGGTAAGAAATCCCCACCGCCGCAAATAAACATAAAGAATTCAAAAAATCCTATTTTTTCCAAAATATCACCGACCGGCAAAACTTCAAACTCAAAATAATCAGAAATGGCATATAAATATACTAAAAAACAATATTCAATTAACCATATAAATAGTATTTAATATGTAAAAATTGGGGGGGGTAATGTAAGGTTTTTATGGAAAAAGTATCCTCTTTTTTAAAGAAAGCTTTCTTTAAGGAGGTTTATCATGAAAGCATTTTTCAAAATTTTCGGTTTCTTAATTTTTAGTCTAATGCTGTGTTTGGCAATCGGCTGTACCGATGCCGGCAGCGGCGGTGATTCCGGTGATGATAACGGCGGTAATGTTCAGCTGCCTAATTATCCTGATTATCCGGACGATCCTAATCCGGAAAACCCGAATCCGGACAATCCAGAGCCTGATTATCCTGATTATCCTAATCCAGATAATCCTGACCCGGACGATCCTAATCCGGAAGACCCAAATCCAAACGATCCAGACACCCCGGACAATCCTGATGACCCGGAACCTACACCCGGTACTGAATATGATGTCACAAATCTTGTTGTAGCAGAAAAAACTGTAGACAGTGTAACAATCAGTTTTCAAGCCTCTCAAGAGGTTGATGGATTATATTTTACTGTAAATGGTGTTAAGTCTGATTTGGTTAGTTTTTATGATGAAAATCTTGATTATGATTATCGCACAGATACATATTCTTATACTTTCACTGACAAAAATTGGCGTAGTGAAAAAGGAACATCCCTGACTATTAAAGTAACTACAGATTACATTACGTATGATTCTGAATATAATGAAATTCAAAAAGAATCTGAGGGTGTTTCTGTTACCGTAACTACAGAACCTTTTGACGGAACATTACCCGCATATACAGGTAACTACAGTAGATACAATTTGAATTCAATCAAAGTCGGCGGCACTTTTGATGAAAAAGAATATTTATCAGAAGATTTTGACTTAGCAACATGGGAATTTAAATCTTCCGATGAAACAATCGCAACAGTAGATGAAAACGGAATTGTTACCGGAGTAAAAAGCGGAAGTGCAAAAATTATGTTCAAAAATACTGACGGAGTCTGGTACTACAGAGAATATACGATTATTGACGTACTTGCTAAAGGTATGGCTATTAATACAATCTTCTCAAAAGTGGGCGGAACTTTAGATGCTGATGATATTGTATTTACAAGTGCAGAAAAAGATTTTGCCGTATCAGACAAAAACGTAACATGGTCTGCAGATGACAGCACTATGGTGACAATCGACGGCGGTAAGTTGACATTTGCAAAAGCCGGTTCTGTAAATATAACAGCTACATACAACAGCGACAATAATATTACTGCAACGGCACAAATCAACGTATTACCTGAAACTGCAATATTAAAAGAAGATTTAACTCCTAACGAAGACGGTGAATATATCAGTGAATCCGGACTGGGATTTACTAATAACGAAATAATACAAGTTGTTGACGGCAGAACTCTTGATTTTAATTCATATCTCCGTTTAAATTATAATTCACTGATATTTAATGAGGATTTCATATCCAATCAGACATCGATTACCATAGAAAATATACCTGTCATCGAAGATGAAAATAAAATTTCTGTTTATTACGTAATAAAAAATGTTACTTCTAATGTTACATGGACGTCTTTATCTTTTGATTTTCAACATGATAGTTCCTTTGAGGAAGTTGGGGACGGCGTAAGAAAATGGCAATTAGAAAAGTACTCAAAGGAATGGGTTTATTTCAATGTCGAAATCGGTGATGGTAAATACTATGAATACCAACCTAGATGGGGTTTCGAACAGTTTGATTTAGGTCCGCAAGAAACTAAAATATTTAAAATCACTTTCGAGCTAAAAAAAGCCACAGGTAATTTTGAAGCAACTATTTATTAATAGGAGGAAACAATGAAAAAACATAGAATAATTTTTACAGTTTTATCGATATTGACAATTTTATGTTTTGCCGGATGTACAGCAGTTACCGATTTCGATTCAAAAATCATGAATCAAGAAGTAAAGCCGGTTGAAACATTGAAAAACGGTAATGTATCAGTAAAAATGTTTATTCCTGATTACTACACACTTACAGAAAGCCGTGCCATTGCACCGCAGACAAAATATGCAAGCTTAAAATATAATACAAATATCAATTATGACACAACACCGCCGACCTATGAATGGGCTACAATCGAAACATTGGAAATCAAAGAAGAAGATTTGACAGCCGTAGAAGGTGCCGGTGATATCGGACTTCCGGGTAAAATTTGGAAAGCAACTTTTGTTCTCGGATTGGGAACTTATTCCAAAGGTAAACTTGCGATAGATTTGCTTGACAGTGACAAAAATGTTATTACGTCCGGAAATAATGCTGATGACGTAACAATCGAAGAGGGGAAATCTGCAAGCTGCAGTTTCTTTACCGTGCCGAAAGAAATCAGCAGCAACAGCGGTAGCCTTGCATTAAATGAAATGAAGTTTTTTAGTGATAAAGTTTTCAAAGCAAATGATGTTGTTACAGTTATGAAAGCAGAGCTTGGAGGAGCCGAAGTTATTCGTTTTAATGCTGACGGTACATTCGGCGGTGTGATGACAAATGACTTTGTAAGCGGCAATGAAATCACAATTACAAGTGAAACAGCAGGTTCATATTACGGAGTCTGGGCAAAGAATGCAGCCGTAGACAACTATGAAGTAGCAGTATGTACTTATGAAATCACTCCGAAAGGGGTACAAAATGTTATTTCCGGAAATACAATTGCTTACAATCTAAAAATGTCATTTATGGACGGCACGGTTGAAAATGCTGTAAAAGAATTTACAACTGAAAATACCGGAAAGCAAACTTTTACCGTAGAACATGGAGGTATAAATAAAGCTGTCGAAGTAAATGTTCTATCTGCGGATTACTTGACAGAGCCTATTACTTACATGGGAAATACTTACAACGGAATAGACAGTGATACAATGAGCGGAAGTACTGAAAACGTGAACCTAAACTCAAGCTTTCAGCAAATCAAAGATATATCAAAGCTTGAAGTATCTTATCCTACAGGAAATGAATTCAGTGCAGACGCATTCTTTCCATTGAAACTTAAAGTAAATAATCCGGATATGCATCAATTTATGGCGATTATAATTTCTAAAGGTACAAATACTGAACATTACACTTATCGAGGAACCGGTGAAGACGGCGAAATAAATACTCGTATTTGGTTACGCTGGGGAGCCGGAGAATATACGGTAAAACTCTATGACTTGAGTTCTGTTTCATGGGATTTTGAAAATGTCGGCGGAACAAGTGCCGACGGAAAAGTAACTTATCAAGGTGATAATGTTGTAGTTGGTAGCTACTATTGTGCAGAGGGTAGTGATTACCCGGCTGTTACTTTTACCGTTAATAATACTCGTGACGAAGACGGTACATGGTTGTATCCGTCAAACGTAGTACAGGCTGATGATATTAATATTATGAACAAAGCAGCAGATATTACATACGGATTTGAAACTGCTTACGACAAAGCAAGGGCTATTCACGATTGGATTGTATTAAATCACTTCTATGATAATGACAGCCTAGCCGGAGCCAGAAAACGACAGGACGCCGTAGCTGTAATGGAATACGGAATGGCTGTATGTGAAGGATACGCTAACTTAGCAGCTGCACTGATACGAAACTGCGGAATAGAGGTAAAATATATTTCCAGTAGTTCCATGGTGCACGGATGGAATCATGTAAATGTAGGAACGGCAGATGAACCTGATTGGAGATTGCTGGATTGTACTTGGGATGATCCTATCGGTGATTATTTACCTGCAGATTTTATTCGATGGGATAACTGTTTGGTAGAAGACCTTTATGGAGGAGATGGTTCTCATGCAGCCTCAGACCAAGAAGAATCTATCGGCAGAAGTATTTCTGTCAGTCGCAGTCATGACGACGGTACAGAAAGTATAGCTTACTAAGCAAACAGTAAACAAAAGAGAGCGGAGCAATCCGCTCTTTTTTTATGCTCAAAACAACTGCCCAGACCTCAATTCTATTTTGGGATTGAGGTCTGGGCATTAGTCCACAACAGTATTTTTTTATAAATTGTAAAAATGTCAAAAGTAAAGTGTGTCTCTTTTTATAAAAGGGTATTTTCCTTTTTACAAAAAATTAGTAGGGGACAATTTATGAAAATATTCAATTTCCGGAAATTATTGACTTTAATACTGTTTTTGCAAATCGGGTGTTCTTACACCGATCAAGATAATTCCGACAATCGACAATATGACAATTCTGATAATTCAAATAATTCGTCTGATATCGAAATAAACAATGGCGACTCTAATAAGCCGCAGCAAGTGCCTTATATTGAAAATTTTAATACGGCACTGGATACTTCCGTATGGACAAAATCAAATAATATAGGAAAAAATCCGGTTCCCGCTGTAACAACTTTAGCTTCAAGTTATATTCATAAGGAAACAAGCACAATTAAATTGTCTTACTACAACTCTACATTAAGCAAAACTGTCAATATTTACGAACCGAGTGCAGTAACGTTTAGTTTTTATCCCGACGGCAATTATTCAGGTCAAAAACTTTATTTTTATATCAACAACAATGAACAAGGAAGCTGGAACGGCATAGGTGCCAGACAAACTTATACATTTTTACTGGAAAAAGCAGGTAAATATGAATTGAAATGGAAAACTACGGGACCTTACGGTTTGAAAGGAATGGGAAATGAAGTTTATCTCGATTGCGTAAGTATAGTTGCCGACAAAACTGACAGTATTGCAGTCTATCCTAAAGGTGTGCAAACAGTTGCCCTCGGTGAATCTATCACTTATACAGCAAAAGCTTTGCGTATTGACGGCAGTGAAATTAACGGAAAAGATATCACAAAAGATTTCACGGCAACTGCAACCGGAGAACAAACTTTCACTATGGAAATAGACGGTAAAATTGCTGATGTTAAGGTCAATGTCGTTTCTGCTGATTATATTACAGAACCAATTTTCTACATGGGAAAAACTTATAACGGAATCATCAGCACTGTAAAGGGAAGTTCTGAAAATATTAATAAAGATTCCGATATTCCCAATTTAAATGATTCTGCAAAATTGGAAGTTTCTTATCCTACAGGAAATTCTTTCGATACGGACGGTTTTTTCCCGCTAAAATTAAATATTAATAATCCTGATTACAATCAATTTATAGGTATCACAATTTCTGACGGAACAAACAGCAAAACTTATTTATACAGAGGAAATCCGGACAATGATTCCGGTGAATTGGAAACTCGCATTTGGTTGCGGTGGGGAAAGGGTAATTACTTGGTGAAACTTTATGATATCGTAAGTCTGAATTGGAAATATGAAGATTATGATAAGCAAAAAAATACATCTGCTGACGGTGTAATTTTCCGCGGCGATAATATTGCTTCTTTCGGATATCATAAAAATTATCCGGCAGTGACATTTACGGTAAATAATACTCGTGACGAAGACGGGACTTGGTTGTATCCGTCAAGTGTAGTTCAGGCTGACGACATAAGAATAATAAACAAAGCTGCAGATTTAACTGCCGGATTAGATAATGTTGAAAGCAAAGTAAAAGCAATTCACGATTGGATTGTTACATCAAAGCATTATGATAATGACAGTTTAATCCAAGGTTGCAGAAAACGTCAGGACGCCGTAGCCGTAATGGAATACAATACCGGTGTGTGTGAAGGATACGCCAATCTTGCATCAGCAATGCTCAGAAGTTTAGGAATACAAACAAAGTATATTTCGTCCGATTCTTTAAGCCACGGCTGGAATCATGTAAATATAGGGACTGTAGAAAATCCTGATTGGAGAATGATGGATTGTACTTGGGATGATCCGAATATAGCCGGTACAGGCGACGGAGGTTCTTTCTTTGTAACGTATGATAATTACTTATTAGAAAATCATACAGGCGGTTCTGAAGCTCATATAGGCGGTTTAGAAGATAATTCAAGAAATATTACTTCTATTACTGTCGGTCATATAGACGGCGTAGAAAACATAGCTTATTAGGTTTATAATTAAAGCAAAAGAGAGTGGAGCAATCCGCTCTTTTTTTATGTTCAAAAAACGCCCAGACCTCTATTCTATTTTAGGATTGAGGTCTGGGAGGTAACATCATTAACAGCATTAAGAACATAAAAAAAACTTGCGAGTATTTTTTATACCACGCAAGCTTTCTATTTTATCAATAGGGTAGAAAAAACAATTAGAAGATTGTCACTCTCAAAGGATTAACTGTTTTTCCCCATTGTCTGACTTCATAATGCAAGTGAGTTCCTGTAGAACGTCCGGTATTTCCCATTTTACCTATAATTGCACCGCTGTTTACCCAGGCACCGTCTTTTACTTGAATGCGGTCTAAATGACCGTATAATGTAACATATCCGCCCGGATGTTTGATTCTTATCATATTGCCGTATACCCATGACCATCCACAGTAAATAACAGTACCGGCTGCAGCGGCGTATATATTTCCGCCGTTTCTGTTTGCAATATCTACACCTTGGTGAAAATTACTCACACCAGTCCATGGGTCTTTTCTGTAACCGTACATCGAAGTAAATCTACCGTAAGCAGGACGGCGGAAATACTCACCTAAAAGCATTGAACGAGTAAGAGAGTCAAACTTTACACCGGGAACAAAAAGTTTCATTGATTCCACGTTTGAGTCAGAAAGACCGTTTATTTTACAAAGTTCTTCTTTTTCAAAGTTATATTTTTCAGCAGTAGATTCTAAATCTTCTTTATTTTTTATATCTACTACTATTCCGTCTTGGTTAGGTATTTGAATTTTCATTCCTGCACGAACAATAGACGCACAAGAAATATTATTAATATTAACAAGTGTTACTTCATCCATTCCGAAACGTCTGGCAATAGAATGAATTGATTCACCGGATTTTATATAATAATCAAAATAAGTTACCGGGGCAGTGGTAGTATCTGGTTTGTACGCACCACCAAGCCCGCTGTCTTTATAGCGTGAAGAATATTCTAATGTCTTTTTTAATGTTCTTCCAGCCAAAAGCATATCTGATGAGTTTTTAGACAATGAAAACAAAGCTATTGCAAAGCCGCAAAAAACAACTCCTAACATCGATATTAAAAAATATTCCCATCTTTCTATAATTGCAGATTCTTTTCTATTAGAAGATATTTTTTGTTCTTTATCTAACACTCTATTTCTCCATACTCAGGTATTTCAAAGGATTATCCCGTTTATTATTCTTCAATACTTCAAAATGTAAATGAGGTCCGGTACTTCTTCCGGTACTTCCTACAAAACCAATAGTACTTCCTCGTTTAACATTTTCCCCTTTTTTTACATTAATCTTATTTAAATGTCCATACATTGTTACAATATTATTATCGTGCTTTATTAAAATAAAATTACCATAAACATTTGACCAACCTGCAAAAGCTACATTTCCGTCTGACGGAGCTTTTACCGGAGTATTCATTGCTCCTCTTATATCCAATCCGGTATGAAAATCTTTTACACCGTTTATAGGATCGCTTCTGAGTCCGTAAGATGATGTAATAGCACCTTTTATAGGCCATGAAAAAATACCTGATGTAGTAATATTTTTTCTTAATGAATCTGTTGATTTTACAGCTCTGCGAACTGGTACAGTTTGTTTTGGCTTTATCTGATAAAATTTTTCACTTTCATATTTTGTCATTTGAGAATCAGGAATAAATAGTTTCATTCCAGATTTTATGTTTATATCAGATAAATTATTGCAATCTACAATCTTTTTCCACGATACGCCGTAACGTTCAGAAATTTTATAGATTGAATCGTTTGCTTTTACATTAATTAATCGTCCGTCTTGATTAGGAATAATAACAATATCACCGGTTTTTAAATCGGACGGTCGTTTTAAACCGTTTGCAAGAATTATTGTATCCGGTTTTAATCCGTATCTTTTAGCTAATTTTTTTAATGATTCGTTGTTTAAAACTCGTTGTTTAGTAAAAGAAATCGGTCGTGTTACTTTATTTTCAATACTTTGTGTATCCGAACTGTCTTTTTTCTCTTCTTTATACAACGTTGCCAAATCTTCCAATAATAAATTGTTTGAATCCACATCGAAAGGTATTTCAAAACTGTTAGATACAGTCGGCGGTTCAGCTATTGCAGCTTTTGATATTGAAATTGTTATAAAAAATAATAATCCGGCAAAAAATAATATTATTGCTCCGTAATAAGCATATACGGAAACAATAGAAGTCTTTTTTGTTTCGTCATTAAATGAAGTTCTTTTTGTTTGTCTTTTATTTCTTTTTTTTGCCGGGATTCTTGTTTGAAGCGGATACTCCCAGCATATACTAGAATAAACATTGTTGCTCTTATACATACCACATTCCTCGCCCTAATTTGGGATGCGGTTTCTTTTTCGTCATCGCAAAGTTAAAAATTGAATTTGGAGAAATTAATATTTTATCATTTACAAGTGTTCGTTTAATTCACCTGTAAGAAAAATTCGCCCATTGTCATTTATTGTAATCATATTCATTGCTTTCATTAAAAATAATGCTTTTTCTACAGTATCATTGAAATCTGTATCTTTAAAAGTCGGCCAAAAATTTGCAGATACCGGGCGATTAAGATATTCATTAAAAATAGGTAATATTTCATCTGTAGTTTTTCCGGGAAACTTTTTAAAATAAAGTTCTAATAACGGACAAATTGTATTTACCAACAGCAACAACGGATTATCTGTAAATTTATCAGTTTTTCTTTTTAACATTGCAAAAACTTTGCCTAAATTATCAAAAGGATTTCCATGTCCCGGGAATACTTTTTTATAATTTTTAGTCGCCAATTTATTATAAGTCGCTTTTAATAATGACAAACTTACCGGCAAATCATCATAATAATCTACTTGAGGTACAATATTTTGATACAGCGTATCTCCGGAAAATAAAAATTCTTCATTAATCTCTATTGATATGGAATCCACCGTATGACCCGGAGTTTCAATAAATTTAATTTTTGTATTTCCCGATTCCAAACATTCGCAATCTTTTACTTCTATATGAATAGGATAGGTATCTGCCACATCTTCAATATCTTCATAAAGTGCATATTGCTTTTTCTTAGCTAAATAAGGTTGAGTTTTAATACTGTTGATTATTTTTGCATTTGAAAAATAATTTAAGAATTCTACATTACCGCCTACATGATCCGGATGAGAGTGAGTATTGATTATATATTTTACGTCACCGGGAAAAAGTCCGAAATCTTTCAATACATTCAAATTTTCTTTCGCCTGATGTGGATGACCGGTATCAATAATAATTCCGTCTTTTCCCCGAATAAAATAAATGTTGCTGCTCTTTTTCCCTTGCAATAAAAATATTCCGTTATCAAAATCTTTCAACATAATATTATCCGATTATAAAGGTTGCCACAATTTCCAATACCATTGAAGAAAAAGTTCCAAATTATCATCAAAGTATTTCTTTATTAATAATGCAGTTTCTTTCCCTACATAGCGATAATGCCACGGTTCATATCTGTATCCGGTAAAATGTTCCATTCCCTTGGGAAAAGACAATATAAAACCATATTTATAGGCATTATTTGCAAGCCATTTTCCTTCCGGATAATTCTCAAATGATTCATCTAATAAATTAAAGTCTATTGCCGTACCTAATTGATGTTGCGATGTTCCCGGACGGGCACTGATACGTTGTGCTTCTTCCAATCCGAATTCTTTTACCCAATGCATAAAAACAATCTGTTGCGTGTTGTATGACCTAAATGCAGATATTACCTGTAAATTGCAATTATCAGATTTTGCAGCTTCTTTCATTTCTATAAGAGCATTTAAAGTATTTTTGCGAATTTGTATTCCACGCTTAGGTGAAAGTTTTTTCCCGTCTAAACTTTCTAAGTCTTTGGGAATATAATTTTTATCAAGACTATATTTTTTGTTCGGAAGTAAAAGTAATTCAGGATCAACCAAAGATTTTTCTAATAAATTAAAAAAATCATCTTCATTCTTTTTAACAGCTTCACATTCTACCGGCAAAGTTTCCAGCAAAAGCTGTTTAAAAAACAAGTTCTCATCTTTTTCTTTTTTAAACAAATCTTTAAGGAAATCAGTTTTAAAAAATTGTGAGAAAAAATCAGAATCTAACTTTTGTAAGAAACTAAACGGAACAGTTATCATCGGAATATTATATTGCTTTTCTAACCACAAGGACAAAGTTCCGCCGATGTGAATTTCCGGGTAGATATTTATATTTCCATATTTTTTTAACTGTAAAATACAATCTTGAACCGGGGTAGAGTAGTTGCTTACGTAAATATTTTCAATGTTATTTCTTATTAAAAAAACAAGCGTTTTATTTTCCGAAAAAATCGATTTATTATCCTGAAAAAAAGTAACCAGCTTTTTAGTCAGCTGCGAGCTTCCGGCTTCATTTCCGCAATTTATTTTCTTTGTATAATAATAAAGTGATGGTTGATGATTTTCTGAGAAATTACGCAACCAGCATTCTTTTCCGTCATTATCAGCTAAGAATACAGTAAATATTTTTGCATTTTGTACAGTCGGCTCTGCTTCTTTTTTCAAGTTTTGAACAAAACTCTCATAACTTGTTTTATTTTCAAATAAAAATATTAAATTGTTTTTCCCGTTTCCGAAAGTTTGCAGATAAGCGTCATTTCCGTTTGCCTGAACAGTTTCGATATTTTCCTGTAGAGAAAACATCACAAACGGAAACAACAGTACAATTATAAAACTGAATATTTTTTTCATTTTAATTGGTTGATTATAAGATATGTCTTATCCTGACAAACAGAAATTGAAAAATAACTGTTTCCGTTTTTCCAAAGTTCAATATTCTTTATATTACCGTCAATCCAATAATCATTTTCACCTGTAAGACGCTTATTATCCTTATCCCAAAAAGCCACCGCACTTCTGATAAATAAATGATTATACCCGGTAGTAACGGTCATGTCTTCTTCCGTTTTGTAATTGTACCCAGCAGCATAATAATCATCGATTACTTTGACATCAGCTACATAAGAATTGTCACATACAGGCACATTAGACTCAATAGACACAGTTTCACCGTCAATTTTAAAAATTCCAAATCTGTTATAAGAAGAACAATACAATTTATTATTAAATATATTCATACTTCCCGGGTAATGATTTCCGATAACATCATTAATTACATTTTCTTTTTTTATAAATGAAACTGTTTTTTTATCTAAATCATAATTATAAACATGGACACCGTAATCATTCTCACGTGAAGATAAATAAACCTTATTATCGCATTCTTGCACTAAATACGGACTCATAGTTCCTTCCGTTTCCGCAGAAATAAAGCTTTTTTCTTTATTTGTATAATAGTCATAATCCGGATTAACTTTTCCGTCCTGTACCGGAATGATAAATAAACGTTTATTTCCGGTAACAAAAAGTTTATCGGTATTTGCATAGATTTTACGTGCAGTATTTCCCGTATCTTTTTTTACATCGGTAGTAGTGTCAGATATTGCGTCGTCACTGTCTCTGTAAGAAGATAATTTATCTAAAGGAAAAGCACTCGATACTGTTTTACTTGCTGTATCAAAATTCAAAATATAATACATTCCGTCAATACTGGAATTATCACTGCATGATACACACACCACTATATACAAAGATGTTCCGTCCGGAGTTAATGAAAAACTCATAGGAGTAAGAGTGTATTTTAATGTTGCTAATTTTATTCCGTTTTCTTCTTTACCGCTGCCGGGTCTTATCGAATCTACCGGCAATTTTAAAGCTATCTTTTCACTTTCTGATAAGATTTTTGAATCTTTCGGAGTATTACTTGATAATGTTCCAGATACGCCTTTATTTTTTAAATCTTCATTGAACAGTGAAGAGTAATTATTTAAATCTATACAATACACATAAGCTTTCTTATCTAATACATAAAGCATATTATCTTTTATTTGACTTTGAATAGGAAGAGATAATCCTGCAATAGTATTATAAGGTGCAATATCTACTTCGTCGTCTTTTGGCAATCCGTCACAGGAAGAAAGAATCATTGAACCGACAAACAGAAAAACAAATAAGTAATTTAAACGCATAAAAAGAACTCCACATTTATCCCGGTAAAATTGTACTTTAAGTATTCATAGGCTTATACCAGAAAAAAAATATTTTTAAAATAGAACGAAATAAAAAGAGATAAAAATCTTTAAATAAATTATTTTAATTTTGCTTTTCTTCTGATGGAATAATTTTTTTTGATAATTTCAAATATTTCACCATCATAGAATACATTTCTGCCATTGACATAATAAATTCTTTAGTTCCTGAACCTTTTAAACTTCTGATATTTGATATTTTCAATGAAGCTTGAGATTTATAATCTCTTAATACTTCTTCCATTCTGCTTGCAAAATTATGAATACACGAAAAACAATAACGTAGATGAGTATTTATAATTGAATTTATTTCAGAAGTAAGCATTCTTATTTTCTTTTCGGTAATAGCACTTTTAGGAGTAGACATCAGACTCTCTAATGTAGTTAATGAATTTTCCGGATTATTTGTAATTTCCTTTTCTGTCATCAAAAATTCGCCTTTCAATTCATTTACTCTAAAATACGCATCAGAAAAATCTCGCTGAAACTCTTTATCATTAAATAAACCGTTCACTAAGAAAATGTTTATTTGTTCTCTATAATTTTCTTCATAAATTTTTATTAACGTTTTAGTTACTTTTAAAGCTTGCATTCCTTTTAATTCTAAATTTCTTTCATCTAAATGAATTATTAATTCATCTGTATAATCAGGAATTTTTTCTAACTGAATATTTTTGAATAAATCTGATATTTCATTTTGAATCGATTCATTATTAAAAATTGCCAATGCATCTTCTTTTATTTTTGAGAACATATTTCCGATTTCTTTTCTGTATGATTCCAAAATCGTAACATGTTCATTAGCAACTTTTATTTTCATATACGGATCGTCATCTATATAACGAATCATGTTGAGAATGACATCCAATGCCAAATCATTTTGCAACAATTTAAATATTGTATTTATTGCATTCTTTATTTTATCTGCGACATTCTTTATATTTTCTTCACCGTATCTACCTACTAATTTTTCGATACTGTTATTAGAATTCTCTGCAATTCTTCTAAGGGTAGCGATTGTATAGTAAAAATCTTTCAAATCATCACTAATACGTGTTGCATCGCAATCTTTCAAAACTGGAACTCTTGGAATATTAGGATTAAAACTTAGATCCATTTTTATAAAAAGCGATTCAAAATCAAAATTTACAAGATGATATAAATGGTAGAAAAAATTATATTCTTCTTCTGCTTCCGGCATATTTTCACGATGATAATTTTTTTTGAAATTCATAAAATCATGTTCTATTAATTCTATTGTTTTTTGAGGTGTATTTGATTCTCGCAATCTTTTAGCTATTAAGTTTTTATCAAAACTATCTTTTTTCTTCTTCAATTCATCTGATAAAAAACTATCTATATAAAAATACAAAAATAATTTTCGACGATTTTCATCCTTGTGAAATAAAGTTTTATCAAAGAAATCCTTCAATACCAAAGTTTGTTCATATAAAGAAAAGATTTTATTGGAAAATGCCTGCTGTAAGATTTTATCTTTGGCTAAATACTTACATTTTTTCGCTATCAGCTTTTTCAAAATTAGCTTTAATTCTTTATTTTTTGCTGCATTTTCACTGTTCTTATTAAACAATGCAAAAATATAATCTAAGAAATTAAACAAAATGCACCTCTATAATTAAAATAATTAATTTATGTATCTTTTTATATACATAAACTTATTACATATAAAAAGATAAAATCTATTTTTTTTGCTTTAAACTAAAATAAATTAGGTCTCAGCTCATTTTTTATTCCCTTTTAACATAAGGCATTTCCAATGCTCAATTACAGATAAAGGAGAAAAAAATGGTTAATAATTTAATCGGTACTTTCAATAAAAAAGTTGAAACCTATAACTTGCCACAGCAGCATAAACTAATAATTTCATGTTTACCAATGCTGCAAGCTTTATCTGTAAAAATCGCTCGTAAAACAGGTTATTCCAGCGAGGATTTATTCCAAGAAAGTGTTTTGGGATTATTAAAAGCAATACAATTGTATAAAGGAGAAAACGGAGCAAAATTTAGTACATACGGATATTTCTGGGCATTATCTTTTATGTCTAAGTACATAGATAAAGAAAATAAAGTTAATAAACTAAATAATTATGAAAATGAAGAAGAAATCATTCAATCCCCAGAAAAAGCTCTACTGGAAAAAGAGAAAAATGAAATTCTAAAGTTATCATTACTCAATTTGACACCAATACAATTGAAAATTATAGGACTTCGCTTCTTTACGGAAGAAAATCAAAATAAAAGCTTAAATTCTTTAGCTAAAGAACTTTGCATTAAAAAAAACAAAATAAATAAAATTTATAAGATAACATTGTCCGAATTACGCCAAAAGTGCAAAGACTATTAGTTACCAAAAAAATTGCAAGATTTGTTATTCTTTCTGCAAATCTTGCAATTTTTTAACTACAGATTCTATTTGAAAATTCGGAGTAGAGCAGCCTGCAGTCAAACCAATTAATTTTACAGACTTATCTATGGAAATTATTTCATCGCAATCTTCAATAAATAGAGTAGAAACTTTAGTTCGTATTCTTTCATACAGCGAATGTGTATTAGATGATTTTTTATCTCCTATTACAACCATTAAATCTACTTGATTTGCAAGTTTAAGAGCTGCATCCTGAGTTCGCTGTGGATTTTTGCACAGAGTATTATGCACTTTCAACATCGGATAATTTGCATACAAAATCTCTTGTATCTTACAAAAACTATCTTTATTCATTGTTGTTTGACTTATTAACACCGGTGAATTTAATGGCACAGTAAGAGATTTTGCCTCTTCATCAGAACTTATAATAATAAAATTCGTACTGCAATATCCGCAAATTCCCAATACTTCCGGATGATCTTTTTTCCCGAAAATAATAATGTCATGACCTTCGTTAGATAATTGCTTTGTTAATAACTGGACTTTCTTTACAATAGGACATGTTAAATCAAAAACTCTTTTACCATTTTCTTTTAGAAGATTGTACGTTTGCGGTGTAATACCGTGAGCTCTGATAATTACATTTTTTATATCCGGATTGTTCAATATTTCATAAATATCCTCAACGACATTCAATCCGCTTTTCGCTATTTCATCTACAGCAAATCGATTGTGAACAATGTCACCAAGTATAACTGTTTGCGGATAATCTTTTGCAATATCTAAAGCTTTATTGAAAGCATTTTTTACTCCCATGCAAAATCCGGCACTTTCTGCTATTTGTATATCAAACATTATTTTACAACCTTTCCGTCAAAATCCCTGCCAAGTATCAATTTTACATCGATTTTTGAATTGATATTATTTTCATCCGGCTTACGAGTTTCATATATAGTTCTTTTGCACTTTATCAAATCTGCCAATTTCAATGCTTTAGCTTCATTATTTCTAATAATTATGACAGTATTTTTATACTCACTGTGATCGGCATTTCCGGTTTCAATAACATCAAATCCATATGATTCCAAATAACGTTTACATCTTCCTGCAAATCCGACAATATCAGTTCCGTTTAAAACCTGAACCGTAATTTTATTACCGATTTCTTTAACTTCTTTTATTTCTAAAGCAGTAAGCGTTTCTTTTATTTCTTTTTTTACCCAAAAACCACTTTTTTTAGGCAAGAAGATTGTCTTATTATTTTTTATATCTCTATCACAATAAACAATTATACTTACAAAATTTCTAGAATAATTCGAAACACCTTGCAAAAAACGTGTATTTATTTGGTTATAAAAAATCAAAATATCATTCAATGAAAGATTTGTATTCCACAGCGGATAAATATGTTCTGATATAATTTTCTCATTAAACAAATCTTGAAATGTTTCTTTCAATGTTATCACACTGCGAATAAATATTTCATCTCGTTTTAATTCTTCATATTCATTTTCATTATTCTTTTTTAATGTCAAATATTCGATAGTTTTATCGCCGTCAAGATTTATAATTCCGGAAGGATAATAAATATATTTAGCCGGAATCGATATTTCTTCAGTAAAGATCTCAATTCCGCCCACTAAATCAACATATTTAATCAGATTATTTTTAGACATAAATAAATAATAATTAATCTGAGTTCCCAATAATTTAGAAATACCGTTTTTTATTTCCTCTTTTGATATTCCGGCTGCATAAGTTTCAGACAGAATATAAAAATCTTGTTTCCCACCCTTAATAAAAGTAGAGTAGGTATTGGGCAATAAATGAACACTGGCAATTCTATCAGTCATTGAATTATAAAATAAAACAAAGGCTTTTATTATTTTTTGTTCGTCATCATGAACAGCAAAAAAACAGGAAACAGTTTGATTATTTTTTAACAAAACTTGCAACTTATTTTCACTCTTGAAAAAAGTTCCCGCAAATATTGTAATAACAAGTAATAAAAGAATTATGGCAATTAAAAACCAACTGTTTGCATTGTTAGAATGTCTGCTATCCATTTATAAAACCTTTTTAATTATCAATATAAAGCTTATGCTTATTTATATAATCTTTCACTTTGTCAGGCAATAAAAAATCTATCTTTCTACCGTTACGAATCCTGTCTCTTATATCTGTCGAACTTATATTTATTACACGATTATCAAGCAATGTCATGGGATAGGGAGCTATTATTGAACAATTATTACGTTTTAAACAAATTAATTCAGTCTCTAAACAAAGATTATCGATTTCCTTCCATTTATGAAGTCCGTCTAATAAATCATCTCCGATTATCACTCCGAGTTTTTCCGTAAGATTTAATTTTTCTTTGAATTCCCTTACAGTATCAATCGTATAAGAATTTCCGCCTCTTTGTATTTCTACATCAGAAACTTCCAAGTAATCAAAACCTTCGACAGCAAGTTCTGTCATTTTCAAACGATGACACGGCAAAGGGAAATCTGAATAACTCTTGTGTACCGGAATATTAGTCGGCACTAAAATAATCTTATCATAATTGAGTTTTTCTAAAACCCACACAGCCGACAACAAATGCCCGTAATGTATAGGATTAAAACTCCCCCCATAAACAGCCACTTTCATTTTACTGACTCATTTTCAAGTTCGTGTATTTTATCTTTTAATGCATATAATAAAGTATCAACACCCTCATGTGTTACACTTGAAAAAGGTATTGCATGAATTTTCATTTCACTTTCTAATAATTCGATTTTAAAAGCACCGTCATGCAAATCATATTTTGATGCAGCAACTAAATATGGCTTATTATAAAGTTCTTTAGAATAATTAAAAATTTCTTTACGCAATTTATCAAATTGCAACTCATAATCCGGATCGTCTAAATCTATTATGAATAACAAAAGTTTTGTTCGTTCTATATGTTTAAGAAATTCAATTCCAAGTCCTACACCGGAAGATGCACCTTCTATAATTCCCGGAATATCAGCCATCACAAAACTTTCATAATCTACATGAAAAACACCTAAATTAGGAACTAAAGTTGTAAAAGGGTAGTTAGCTATTTTAGGTTTTGCACATGATACAACACTTAACAATGTTGACTTACCCGCATTAGGGAAACCTACCAATCCGATATCGGCAATTAATTTTAATTCAACACGTAAACGCATTTCCTTTCCGGGTAATCCCGGTTGGGCATAACGAGGAGCTTGATTCGTTGAAGTTGCAAAATGCATATTTCCTAAACCGCCTTTTCCGCCTTTAAGAAATTCATAAGTTTCATTCGATTCAAGCATATCATGAATTAATACTCCGGTATCTGCATCATAAAAAACAGTTCCGGGCGGCACATCGATATAAACATCTTCTCCGTCCTTTCCGTTCATTTGAGATCCCATTCCCGGCAATCCATTTTTCGCTATAAAATTCTTACGTCTTTTTAAATCATATAATGTACGAAGATTATCGCGAACACGAAAAAAGACGGAGCCACCATCGCCTCCGTCTCCTCCATTCGGTCCACCATATGGAATATACTTTTCCCTCCGAAAACTGACACAACCAGCACCACCGTTTCCAGAACGGACTTTAATAATTGTTTCGTCTACAAAAAACATAAATTAAACAGAATAAACACTAATGGCTCTTTTCTTTCCACCGAGAACTTTTTCAAATTTTACAACGCCATCGATTAAAGCAAAAAGAGTATGATCTTTTCCACAACCTACGTTTTTTCCTGCATAAAATTTAGTTCCTCTTTGACGAACTAAAATATTACCAGCTGAAACTGTCATACCACCGAATTTTTTAACACCAAGTCTCTTTGCCTCAGAATCTCTTCCGTTACTTGTACTTCCACCACCTTTATGATGTGCCATCTTTATCCTCCATAATAATAATCTTTACATATTTAGGATAATGTTTCTCAATTAAAAACAAACCAGTCAACAAAAAATCACAATAATCAGTAATTTTTTCTTTTTCATCTTCTGCAATATTTTTAATTTCTATTTTAAAACATTTCCCTGTGTCATATTGCTCTATTTTACTTGCTTTACAAGCTTTCAGTGCAACATAAGCAGTTTGAACCAAAGCCGAAACTCCGGCACAAACAATATCATTACCTTTTACGGCAAAACCACTATGTCCAAGAACATGTAAACTATAAAAATAGTTACATTCTTTTCTTTTTTTAATTTCTACTTTAATCAAGCGTTAATTGATTCAATCTTAATTAAAGTTCTTTGTTCTTTATGACCTTTTGTTCTTTTGTAATTTTTTCTTCTTTTGAATTTGAAAACAATGATTTTTGGGTCACGAACGTTATTATCTATAACTGTAGCTTTTACAGTTGCTCCGCTAACATAAGGTGCACCAATTTTAGTTGCATTCTTATCATCAATAACCATCATTAACTTATCAAAAGTAATTTCAGTATCTTTTTCAACATTTGCCATTTTATCAATTACGATAGTATCTCCAACTTGAACAGTATACTGTCTGTTTCTGTCTTCAAAAATAGCCTTCATTCTTAGAACTCCCCATTATTATAAATTTAATTATTTTTTAATAAACTTCGTTACGTTGATAACAGACAGGCCGAAACCTACGTAAACAGTACCGGTCTTTTAACATAACGAATAATAAAAGTCAAATGAGAATCATATTTTTTGCTCTCTCTGAGACTTTCTTGAATATCCCAATAATTTCATAGAAATCGCACTATGTCCGGATGAAAGACTTCGAAGCTTAGTTGTAAAACCGAATAATTCTTCCATCGGAGCATAAGATACAACTTTATCAAAAGGTTCAATTCGAGAAATATCACATACCGTTCCATGACGAGCCGCAATTTCACCCGATATATTACCTGTATATTCCGGTTTTACAAATATTTCCAATTCCATTTGAGGATATAAAATATCAACCTCTAAATCCTTAATTATTTTTGTTGCCAATCTTGAAAAAACACTGCAACAAAGCCCCAAAGAGGGCAACGACGAAGATAAAGTAAAATCTTTTATTTTAACTTTTGTATTAATGAATTCGTATTCATTTACAGTCATAAGCAATGAATGCAAAATTTTCCCGGCTTCCGGAAACGGAAGATTTTCTTGAATAATACATTCAAGCTCATTTAATTTTAAAATTTCATTGTTCTGTAAACCTTCATTTTTATTAGTAAAACTAAATTCTAAAGATAACGAAGCCAGAACTTCTTTATCTTGAATGGTAAAAAAAGATTCCTCGGTTTTTGTTACGCATTTTTGGGGAATTACCTTCGGAATAACAGCCGGTTTCCCTGCATGTGTTTTTATTTTATAAGAATGTTCAAGTCTGTCTCTAAAAATTTCAAGATGAAGTTCTCCCATTCCGCCTAATATAATCTCGCCGGTATCAGGTTCTTCTTTAAAAAACAAAGTAGAATCTTCCTGTAATAAGAATTTTCCTGCATTAATCATTTTTTCACGATCTTCCGGATTTTCCGGTTCTATACGTAAAAAAATTATAGGATGCTGATTTACCGCATAACATCCTTCATTTTTTTTAGCATCATCAACATCTAAATAAAGTGCAGAACTCGGAGATGTACTAAATTTTTCTTGAACTATTGCAATCTGACCTTCTTTTATTTCAGTTTCTTCCTCTAAGAGTCCGCCGAAAGGCATATAAATTTTATCTATTGAAATTTTTTCCCCGGATCCGGCACTATATAAATCTGTATCTTTTTTCAAAGTTATATCTTTATTTACCTTTACAAGTCTTAATCTACCTAATTCCTGATGTGCAATATATTTAAAAGAATAAACATCCGGTATTTTTTTATCACTTGCAATATCATCCGGTGCAGGGAGATAATTTTTTATTCCATCAGCTAACAGTGAAACTCCGATATTTTTCTTACTGGAACCGGCAAACAACGGTGTAATTTTTTGCAATATGGTTAGCTTACGAATTGTAGAAATAACAAGTTGTTCATTAATATTTTCACTGAGAACACATTCCAAAAAATGTTCATCATGTTCTGTTAATGTATCAATCATAAGCGTGTAATAGAAATCTAAAAGACTTTTCCCATCTTCCGGAATATCCAAACTTATTTGATTTTTATCATCATTAATGAAAAGTTTTTTTGATAAGACATCAATTATACCAATAAATTTATCTTCCTTATAATAAGGAATGGTCAGCGGTAAAATTGGATATTGTTCTTGAATTTCATAAAAAACTCGCTCAAAATCGGCAGATTCTTTATCCAATTTATTTATATAAAAAATCAAAGGCTTATTTTTCATCGAGTCAGCACGTAATAAATTTTCAGTTTGAGCTTGAATTCCGGATTGACCGCACAAAACTACAACTGCTGCGTCCAAAACCTGAAGACAACATTCTACTTCATTCATAAAATCAATATGTCCCGGCGTATCTATGATATGAAAAGTTGTATCTTTCCATAAACATTTAGCTACTGCCGACTGAATTGTGATACCACGTTCTCGTTCCTCATAAAGATAATCGGTAACAGTAGTTCCTTCATCTACTTCACCTAAATAACGACAAGCTCCCGATAAAAACAAAAGTCTTTCGGTTGTAGTAGTTTTACCGGCATCAATATGAGCTATAATTCCAAAATTACGAATATTAATCATGATAATTTATATACAAAAACACTTTTATAATGTAAAGGTTCAAGATAAAAACATCTTTGTTACTAAGAATTATTTGTGTTAATTTATATAGAAGTTTCAATAGGATAATGCAATGCACAAAGTTACGTCTTATTTTTTTAATAAACACATTGATATTGATAAACTTGTAGACTTACAGCCTCAAGATATAATTATTTTTCAATTCAAAGACGGAATTTTATTAAATAATGCATCGAAAACACTTATTAAAGAAATAAAAAAATATAAGGCTGATTTTATTTACTGCGACGAAATAGGCAGCTACAAACCAAATTGGTCACCGGATACTCTTCGCAGTTGGAATTATATTTCCGGTTTGATTGCATTTTCCGGCGAACTTTTCTTAAAAACAAATTTAATAAAACAGCCGTCATTTTGTGCTTACGATTTAATTTTAAGATTAACGGAAAATGCAAAAAAAATTATCCATACTGATAAAATTTTATTTGCTGCGGACAACGAAATCAAATTCGATATCAATCTTGAAAAAAAAGCATTAAATAATCACTTAATACGAATCGGATTGCAAAATTTTTCAATCACCGCTACAGATTCAAATGTTTTTCACACTCGAATTATTCCTCAAGATAATCCGCTTGTAAGTATTTTAATACCAAATTGTGATCACATAGCCGATTTGCACCGATGTATAACTTCTATTTTAGATAAATCAAGTTATAAAAATTATGAAATTATCATTATTGAAAATAACAGCAAGACAACAGAAATATTCGACTATTACAATCGATTAAAAGAAAATCCTTTAATAAAAATTTTATATTATAAAGGAAATTTCAATTACTCAGCTATAAACAATTTTGCTGCAAAACACGCAAAAGGGAAATATCTGCTGCTTCTTAATAATGATACAGAAATACGTTCTTCCGACTGGTTAGAAGAATTATTGTCATGTTTACAATATCCTAATGCCGGATGCGTCGGAACATTATTAAGTTACCCGGACAAAACGATTCAGCATGCCGGAATTGTTTTAAAAATGCAAAACGGCACTGCCGGTCATCTTTTCCAATACGAGCCGGAAACAAAAATCGGTTACGAACATCGACTTGATGCAATTCAAGATATAAGTGCCGTTACGGGAGCTTGCTTAATGGTAAAAGCATCCGTTTACAATCAGTTAAATGGTCTGGATGAAAAATTTCAAGTTTCATATAATGACGTAGATTTTTGTTTACGATTGCAAAAAGCCGGTTTGAATTGCATTTTTACACCGTACGCCAAACTTTTTCATGACGAATCAAAAAGTCGAGGAAAAAAACGCTCTTTATCGCAAAAAATTCGATTTTTTTCTGAAATTTCACGTTTGCATTTACGCTATAAAAAAATATTTAAAAATACTGATCCGTTTTATTCCAAACATTTACCTCTGGATAAAACAGATTGCAACAGTAACTGTGAATTAAAAAGCAAAGTTTTTATTGCAATGCACAAAGCTTACCCTGTCCCTAAAAATGATGTTTTCGAAACGGTTCAATGCGGCTGTAAATTGACAGATACACGCCTTGATTGCAATCATTTTGATGATTGCGGAGAAAATATTTCGAATAAAAATAAAAATTATTGTGAATTAACGGCTCTTTACGCATTATGGAAAAATAATAAATTTGAAGACTGTGACTATATCGGATTAATGCATTACCGTCGTTATTTATATCCGTTTAAGTTGTCATTAAACAATTTTCGCCGTATATGTTTTTCATTATTACATCGCTGGCATTTCAAAAAGATTTTATCGAATTTTAGCGGACAATTATTTTCAGGTAAAAAAAACAGTCATTGGGAAAAACCTGAAATTGCCTGGAATAAAATATCTTCTTTTTTAAAAAATGAATCATATAATTTCGATATGCTTGTTCCTTATCCGGAAACATTGCCTTGCAGTGTTTATAAAAATTATTGCGATTGCCACAAAGAAAGTGATTTACAGGCGATGATAGAAAGTACAAAAAAATTATATCCGGATTTTTATCCATATTTAGAAAAAGCTTTAACTTCTCACAAGCTATATATCGGGAATTTATTTGTTATGAAAAAATCATTAACGGATAAATATTTGCCAATGTTGTTTGACATTCTTAATGATGTGGAAAAAAGAATTATTTTACCGACAGACTATTATCAAGCCAGAGTTTTTGGTTTTCTTGCAGAAAGATTATTTTCTGCATTTGTGCTATATTGTGAATCTCAAAAAATTAAAATCCGTTATGCGTGGATTTTAAATATAAAAAATTAATGTAGGAGAAAATATCATGACTATTTTATTAACAGGCGGAGCAGGATATATCGGAAGTCATATTTGTGTAGAACTTGCCAATGCCGGATATAACACCGTAATTCTTGATAATTTAAGCAATTCATCAGAAGAATCTATACGTCGTGTAGAAAAAATAACAGGAAAACAGATTGCATTTTACAAAGTCGACTTACTCGATTCAGTTGCTGTAGAAGAAGTTTTTAAAAAAGAAAAAATAGATGCGGTAATTCATTTAGCCGGTTTGAAAGCCGTTGGGGAATCTGTAAGAAAACCGCTTGAATATTATCATAATAATATTACGGGAACGCTGGTTCTTATCGATTGTATGAGAAAGTATAACGTGAAAAACCTTGTATTCAGTTCGTCTGCAACTGTTTACGGAACGCCTAAAACAGTTCCGATTACAGAAGATTTTCCGGTAGGAAACACAACAAATCCATACGGTGAAACAAAATTGATGATAGAAAGAATTCTTACTGATTATCAAAAAGCAAATCCAGATTTCAATGTTGTTACGCTTCGTTATTTCAATCCTGTAGGAGCACATAAAAGCGGAATGATAGGGGAAGATCCTAAAGGAATTCCGAATAATCTAATGCCGTATATTTCACAAGTTGCCGTTGGAAAACTTGAATGTCTAAATGTTTTCGGAAATGATTATGATACTCCGGACGGTACCGGTGTACGTGATTATATTCATGTGGTAGATTTAGCAAACGGTCACGTAAAAGCTATCGATTATTTAAAAGATCATAACGGACTTTTTATTTTTAATTTAGGTACTGGCAACGGTTACAGCGTACTGGATATGGTCAGAGCATTCGGAAAAGCTTGCGGTAAAGAAATAAATTATACCATTGTTCCGAGACGCAGCGGAGATATTGCACAATGTTACGCCAATCCGGAAAAGGCTGAAAAAGAATTAAAATGGAAAGCTGCAAAAACACTTGAAGATATGTGTGCCGACACTTGGAATTGGCAATCAAAAAATCCTAACGGATATAACGGTTAATAATTAAATAACAACTAAAAGGTGAAATAAGAAACCGTCAAAAGCTTCTGTTTTCACCTTTTTTATTTATTAAATAACACATCAACACTGTAAGCCTAAAATAATTATTTATTTACAAAAACAACAAACTTTCAACAAAAAGCAAATCTAGTTCTTTTTCATAAATTCTCTAATTCCTAAAAATTCCATTTTGAAATACCTTTTTATTACGGTGTTATAAAAGATTCCTATCTTAGGAAAAATCTCAATAAAACAAACATTTTTTACTAAAAATTTTATTATTCTTGTAATCAATAAGGCAATAATATATATTCTATTAAAAATAGATGGAGATTGAAATGGCACATTTTGATATTACAAAAAATTCAATCATTTCAAATGTATTGATAGGTTTCTCCTTTTACTTTCTATCTTGTTTAAATTTATTTTATCCGAATGTAACATTTCTGCTATTAACAATATTTTTTCTCATTTCTTTAATTGTTCATATTTTCAATAAAGCAAGAAAATCTTTATTTTCTGATTTATTCTTTATTGCAATAAACGCATTTGTTACATACTTCCACTTTAAATTACACGGAAAATTTTCACTTCAAACCAATGGCTTTATCTCCGGAATCCTTTTCATGCTTGGAAATATCCAGATCAACAAATCTATTTTTCTTACAAAACGCAAACTCTCCAAAATCAAAAGAATCGAAAAGTATAATGAAATGATGAAAAACAGCCAAACAAAACAAGCTAACGATTGCAAAATAATTTGGGAAGAATGGAAAGATTAGTAAAACTACTTCATTAAATTTGATAAATAGTATACAAACCAACCAAAATATAAGAGGTGAGATTTGGTTCTGCAAGAATTAATATTTCCGTATATAGGCGATACAGAATTATATTTTCGTATTGATAACGGTAAGATTGAAAACAAAGAAATTCTTCTCAATAAAAACGGTACACTTAAGACCAATACGTTTTTTAATATTTTTTCTTCCGGGAAATGGTTTAAATATACAGATTTACAAGATTTATCTCTTTCTTTTAGCGGAACAGGTAAAGCTAAACTTGAAATATTCAGAATCAATAACGAAAAAGAATCTGAGCAAATTATTTATTCTGCTGATTTGCAATTAGATAAAAATCCGATTTTAGAATTACCGATAAATATTTGGCAAATTAATGATTGCATGATTTTTTTTAGCTTAACAGCTTATGAAACAGTTACAATAAAGAAAATCGACTATATTACAAATACCTCGGTAAATACAGATGTCGTAATTGCGTTAAATATTTGTACATATAAACGTGAAGAATACCTAAAAGCAAATCTTTCACTGCTAGAAGAGCAAATTCTGAATAATCCGCAATCTCAACTTTATAATAAACTTGAGGTTTTCATTGCTGACAACGGAAAAACTCTTGGTGACAGCGTAACAACCAATAAAATTCATGTTTTCCCAAACGCAAACACCGGAGGCTCCGGAGGTTTTACAAGAGGATTACAGGAAATACTTGCAGTATCTGACGAAAAAAAAATCACTCATACTATTTTCATGGATGATGATATAAAACTTATTCCGGCAGTAATAGAACGTAATGCTACATTTTTGTCTTTTATAAAAGATAAATTTGCAGACAGTATAATTCCCGGTGCGATGTTAAATATGAATAATCCTAACAACCAATATGAATTTGGAGCAAAATGGGATAATATCCCTCGTCCGCAACACATGAATTTAGATTTGTTAGATGTAAAAACTTTAACTTGCAATGACAAAGAAAATATTAAAATTGACTATGCCGCTTGGTGGTATAGCTGTATGTCAATTCAATCACTAAAAAGAATCGGTTATCCGATGCCTTTTTTTATACATGGTGATGATATTGAATATGGACTGCGTTTAAACCATTCATTTATTTTGTTAAACGGAATAGGCGTATGGCATGAATCATTTGAAAATAAATATCAACCGGTAAATATTTACTACGATACTCGAAATTATTTGATAATAAATACTTTATATAATCATCAACTTAAAATAATTAATCATATTTTTAATAATATTTTTTGGCAAACATCAACATATAGATATTGGGATGTAGATTTCTTTTTGAAAGGAATTAAAGACTTTTGCAAAGGTGCAAATTGGTTATTAAAATTGAATTCAGAAAAAAATCATATCAAACTGTCAGAACAAGCAAAAAAAGCTTTTTCATGCAAAAGTATAAATAATTTACCTAACGATTTTACTTATATCAAAAATGCTTCTTCTAAAACTTATAATAAATGGAAGTTTATTTTTATGCTAAATGGCTGGCTATTACCGGCAAATAAAAATATCGTGTTAGATATAGGAACTGATGCTCATGAAATGTACAGAGTAAAAAAAGCTATTTGGTTCTTTCCGCAAACAAAACAAGGTATAGAAGTAAAAAAAAGTTTTTTTCCTTTATTTAAAATAGGTATTCAAACAATTTATACTTGTATACTTGTAATATTTAAATATAAAAAAGCACAAAAAAGTTATAAGAAAGATTTTGATAAACTATGTAGGAAAAGTTAGGAATTATATTGTTTTATAATTAACTTTATTTAAACACAAAACACAGGATACTTTATGTTAAAAACAATAAAAGAACTTTGGAATTACCGAGCAATGATAGAAAGTCTCGTTAAACGAGAACTCAGAGGCAAATATGCGGCCTCTTTTTTAGGATTTTTGTGGACTTTTATGAATCCGTTATTACAATTGGTTGTATATACAATAGTTTTCTCTGTTTTATTTCATAATAACATTGACCGTTACTATTTATATCTATTTATAGGACTTGTTCCATGGATGTACTTCAGTGCTGTTTTTACTGAGGGGGCAAATTGCGTCGTAAACCAAAGTAATTTAGTAAAAAGAATACAATTTCCTCGAATGGTACTGCCGATTTCCTTCTCTACAAGTCGTTTTATCAATATGCTTTTAGTTTTTATTGTCATATTTTTGGTTATCATTGTGACCGGGTGGGGAATAAATCCTATTGCTCTTTTATTTCTACCGATTGTTTTTGCTGTAGAATATTTACTGGTTACGGGAATCGCAATGCTCGTTTCATGTTTGACTGTATACTTTAGGGATTTAGCTTATATTCTCGGAGTAATATCAACTCTTTGGATGTACGCAACACCTCTTTTTTATTCTCCGAATATAATCCCGGAAGCATACAGAGGATATTATAATTTAAATCCTATGGTTTCAATAATCACTGCATTTCGAGATATTTTATATTACAAGCGAATTCCTGCATTAGAAACATTAACTTTGGCAATTGTACTTGGATTGTTAATATTAATTATAGGAACTTTGCTATTTAATTTTTTAAATCGTCGTTTTGCTGAGGAGTTATAAAATATGAGTGAATATGCTATTGAAGTAAATAACGTATCTAAAAAATTTAAAATATATTTTGATAAAGGTTATTCCTTACGTGATAAATTATTGTTTTGGAAACGAAATCGTTATGAAGAATTAAAAGTTTTGCAAAATGTCAGTTTCTCAATAAAAAAAGGCGAGGCCGTAGGGCTGATAGGGCATAACGGTTGCGGAAAAAGTACAACACTGAAAATGCTTACACGTATTATGTATCCGGATGCCGGTGAAATAATCATGAACGGACGAGTTTCCAGCTTATTGGAACTCGGAGCCGGTTTTCA
Organism: Spirochaetales bacterium; assembly: GCA_017624275.1. Classification (GTDB taxonomy): domain Bacteria; phylum Spirochaetota; class GWE2-31-10; order GWE2-31-10; family GWE2-31-10; genus RGIG8597. The sequence goes on from JAGANG010000011.1 coordinate 28,677, forward strand.
CCCTGATATGAGCGGAATTGAAAATATTTATATAAACGCCTCAATTTTCGGACTCAGCAAAAAAGAAATAAACAAAAGACTAAAAGATATAATCGAATTTGCAGAACTCGGTGATTTTTTAAATAATCCGGTAAGAACATATTCCTCAGGGATGTATATGCGTTTGGCGTTTGCTGTAGCCATCAATGTGGATGCCGATATTTTACTTATAGATGAAATTCTTGCTGTCGGGGATGCTAAATTTCGTGATAAATGCTTAAAAAAACTCAAAGAAATAAAAGAACAGGGAACAACCATAGTTCTTGTTTCTCATTCACTCGGACAAATAGAATCATTCTGTAACAGAACAATTTGGCTTCATAACGGTCAAATTTGTAAAGACGGTACACCGAAAGAAGTTCATAAAGAATATTTAGATTTTATGAACGGAAAGCCAATAACATCACCTACGATTACATATCCGATAAAGTTTACAAAATCAAAATTTCTAGATAAAAACAACAATGAAATAACATCACTAGCTACGGGAAGTTCCCTAAAATTAGATATATCCTATGAAGCAGATTCGCAAATAATAGGAAAAGAACCGGTTTTTACAATAAGAATTTTTAATAAAGACAATGTTTATTGTTACGGAACAAACACTATTATGGACAAAATAGAAACCAAGCCACTGGAAAAAGAAGGAAAAATAAGTATTATCTTGTCAAACTTGTGGTTAATCAGCGGGAAATATAGATTTGATTTCGTAATAAAAAACAATAAAATGCAAGATATATCACCTATATTGAAAAAAAATATTGAAATAACAAGTAAAAATTCTCGTCCGGGAATTATACCGGCTTATGTAGATTGGGTAATTTAATTCAAATTTATTTGTCATTTAAAAAAGAACTCCTTATTTTGCTATTCGATATTAAAATAAGGAATATTAAATGTTTTTTCCCTTCAAAAAATTACTTTGGCTATTTCCTTGGGTAGGAAATATAATTTATAAAAAAGAATTGCGAACTATACGTAATTCCAGATATTTTGATGAAAAATATTATTACTTTTTGCGTCCTGATGTTTTCAATTCCCAAAAAGATGCAGCTTTGCATTATTTGCTTTATGGCTGGAAAGAAAAAACTAATCCGTCGGAATACTTTAATACTGCCGAATATTTAACTGCTTATCCTGATGTTAATTTTAATCCGCTTCTGCATTATGAATGGTTTGGAAAAAATGAAAACAGAAACATTGGAATAAAACCATTTTTAATAGAAAGAAGTAATAAACAAAACAAAACTATAACTAACTTAAAAAATAAATTAATAACAATTCAAAACGCCATATCTTCATTAGAAGATAAGTTTATTTTTGACAAACAGCAATATACAGTAATACAAGAGGAACAAGAAAATAAGCTTACTACAATTCAAAATACAGTTTCTTTTGTACAAGAAAACCTTAATTTTGCCAGACGACAAACAGCAGAAATCCAACTTGTAGTCCAAGAAGAACAAAAATTAAGACAAAATAATACTAATCAATTTGAAGAATTAAAAAAACAAGTCAATAATATTGAAAACTCATTACAACCCAAATTAGCAGAACAACAAAACGATTTTGAAACAAAATTAACCGATTTAAAATTTCGATTTGAAAATCACATTTCAAATATTTTGCAAGAAATGGAAAAGAATAAAAAATCATTCGAAAATACAGTTAAAGTAATAGAAGAAATAAAATCTTATTTTAGTCAAAATATTAATTCTTTACATGCGAACCTAACTGAACAACAAAACAACTTCGAATCAAAATTAGCAAAAGCTCAATTAGAGCAAGAAAAAAGTTTCTTAAATTACCAAAAGCAAGAACATGAGAAAACTGTTGCCAGGGAAGAAAATACACTGAAATTACAACGAGATTTGTTTGATATTGAACGCAGTAACTCTGATTTACAAAATAAAATTAGTGAAAATACTACAAAACTAGAAAAAATATCAAATCTTGAATTGAGAATTAATTCAGTTGATGCAAAATATTCACAAAAAGTCAGATCTGCAGAAGAATCTTTATGGGCTGATATTTTCAATCAAACCGTAAATGACAGTATTTGGTTAAAAAATAAAACATTTTCGCCGGGACGTTGGGCGGTAGGTTATCCTTATTTATACGTTATGTATAGAGTCTTGAATGAAGTAAAACCTACAAATATTTTAGAATTAGGTTTAGGTGTATCAACAAAAATTATAGGTCAATATGCCGGATATTATAATAATGTCAACCATACCGTAGTTGAAAATGATTCAGAATGGATTGATTTCTTCAACAGAGATTTCAAACTTTCTGATAATACAAAAATAGAACAACTAGATTGGGTATTTGAACCTTTTGAAGAAGCAAAATCTGTAAGAGTTTTCGGAAATTTTCAGACTAGATTTTCCAACAAACAATTTGATTTTATTTCTATTGATGCTCCTCTCGGCGGAGATATGAAAGAGTATTCAAGAGTTGATATCTGCAAAATATTACCTCATTGTCTAAAAAAATCTTTTGTAATAATGATTGATGACTATGAACGAATCGGCGAAAAGCACACTGTAGAGAAAATGAAAGAAGCACTAAATAATGCCGGAATAAAATATAAAACAGGTGTCTACTCCGGAAAAAAAGACCTTCTAATTTTCGCTTCTGAAGATTTAAAATTTTTATGTTCAATGTAGGGGAAAAAATTATGAATAAAAATAACATTATCACAGTAAAAAATGCAGAAGGCGATCCGGATACACAAGCTGAAATCATCATACAAAACAAAATAGATTACATCCCGAAAGTTTCCGTAATTATTCCGGTTTATAATGTAGAAGAATACTTGCGAGAGTGTCTTGATAGCGTAGTAAATCAAACATTAAAAGAAATCGAAATCATCTGTGTTGATGACGGAAGTACTGATAATTCGCTTGAAATTTCGAAAGAATATGCACAAAAAGACAATCGAATAACTGTAATAAAACAGAGAAATTCAGGTTCTGGAACTGCTCGTAATTGTGGAATTAACATTGCAAAAGGAGATTTTATTGCATTCATGGACAGCGATGACATGTATCCAGAAAATAAAACTCTTTCCACAATATATGTAAAAACAACAGAAAATAATGCTCTTATTTGTGGTGGTTCTGTTAATCAAATAAAAGATGGTAAATTAATAACAGATACCTCGATTTTCGAAGAAGGGTATTCTTTCAAACAAGAAGGATTTGTTGATTACAAAGATTACCAATTTGATTATGGTTATTGGCGTTTTATTTATAATCGAAATTTTTTGATTGAAAATCTGATTTTTTTCCCTAATTACAAAAGATATCAAGACCCGCCATTTTTTGTAAAATCAATGATTTTAGCAAAAAAATTTTATGCTCTAAAAGAAGCTACATACATCTACAGAATATCTCATAAAAAAATTCAATGGACTGAGGAAAAAGTTCTAGATGTATACAAAGGGAAACTTGCAGTTCTAAATATGTGTAAAGAAAATAATCTCTTAAATTTATATAATAAAACAGCCCGCAGTTGCATCTCTACATGGCTTTTAGAAAATATAAAGCCGGTAATTACAAAACATAATTATGTTCAAAAATATATATTAAATATAATCAATTCTATAGACAAATCTTTATTAACTACCAATATATCTATACCTGACATGTTGACAGTTCCCATTAAAATATCCGTTATTATTTCAATCTATAATACTGAAAAATACATTCGTGAATGTCTTGACAGTGTGATAAATCAAACACTAAAAAATATAGAAATCATATGTGTTAATGACGGTTCAACTGATAATAGTTTAAATATACTAAAAAAATATGAATCCAAAGATAAACGAATAATTATTATTGATCAAAAAAATCAGGGACTCTCTTGTTCACGTAATAATGCAATGAAAATTGCCAAAGGAGAATATATACAATTTCTCGACAGCGATGATTATTTAAAATCCGATACTATTGAAAAACTCTATAATTTTGCAAATAAAAATGATTTAGAGCTTTGTTCTTTCAGTGGTTACAATTTCATTGATGGAGAAAATGAATTATTGGAAAATAAATATTGGGATTTTGATTTTCTTCCGACTGATTTTAATTGTGACCATTTTAATTATAAAGACTGCTTTGATTTTATAAATAAATTACCAGTTTCCTCATGCTTAACGATTTACAAAAATGATTTTATAAAAAAGCATCAATTCGAATTTCCGAAAGGCTTATGTTTCGAAGACAATGTTTTTTATTCAAAAGCTTTATTATCAGCACAACGATGCGGAATATTAAAGGAAAAACTATATTGCAGAAGAATTCACGGTAATTCTATCACTCAAAATTGGGATAAACATTTTAATGATTACATTAAAATCGTAGACATTCTTTTATCATGGATAAAACAAAATAAAATTGAATTGTATAACACTTATAAAAATCATTACTTAACAGGGATTTTAAATAGATTTAAAAATTTCAACACAGGAATAAAGAAACAGTACATAAAAAAATTAAAAGATTTGATTGAACGCTATACAACATGTTTCGATTCTTTAAGTTTAATATCCTTAGCACAAAGTGTATGTAATGAAGACTTTTCTATTAATCCTCCGCTTTTATTCAAAGACTTAGGAGTAGGGTGTAACACTTGGTGCGAACCGAAAACAATAACCGGTGACGACATAAAAAGTTACACTTACGATTTGTCAGACAATATTTACACTCGCTATGTCAGCTGGGATCCCATAAAAAAAGGCTCGTGTAATGTAGAAATTATACGACTTTCAGCTATTGAAAAGCAAAGTAAAAAAATCATAGAATTTCCTATAAACAAGATTATTTCCAACGGAGAAATAATCAATAATAAAGTAGAATTTCATAATCAAAAAGGTTGCTGGATCGGCTGTAAAATAGAAGGAACATACGAGAGCTTCTCAATAGAAGCAAAGATAAAAATAATTTAGCAACATTAATATTTTTTGCAAAATATATTCTGTTTTCAACTTAAAACACTAAGACTTTTCTTTCAATCTTTTTCCCATACCTATTGTCATTTGGTACTATCTACCATAGTAGCTAAAATAATAACAACAATTCATAACTTATTTTTTTTAAAAAACTAAGTATATCGACTTATAACATCATCAAACTTGATAAAAATATAAAAAAAGTATATATATCATTTTTAGTGAAAATCAGTATTTTAGGGAGAAAAAGTTATGAAAAAACTATTAAAAAAGATACTTTGGCTGTTTCCTTGGCTAGGCAACATTCTTTATAAAAAAGAATTGAGGATTATACGTAATTCAAGATACTTCGATGAAAAATACTATTATTTTTTACGTCCGGACGTTTTTGCTTCAAAAAAAGATGCAGCATTGCATTATTTACTGTACGGCTGGGAAGAAAAAGTTAATCCTTCAGAATTCTTTTATACATCAGAATATTTAACAGCTTACTCGGATGTAAATTTTAATCCGCTTTTGCATTATGAATGGTTTGGAAAAAATGAAAACAGAAACATTGGAATAAAACCGTTTTTAACTGAAAGAAATAATAAATTAGAAGAAAATATAACTTTTGCCAGACGACAAATAACAGAAGTTCAATTTGTAGTTCAAGAGGAACAAAAATCAAAACAAAATTATCTTAACAACAGTATAACTGAATTAAAAAACAGATTATCTGCATTAGAAAGCAAAAATCGTGAAATCGAAGAACTAAAAAAACAAATAAACAACTTTACCAACTCTTTACAATCTAAATTAGCTGAGCAACAAAATGATTTCGAATCTAAATTAGCTGAGCAACAAAATGATTTCGAATCTAAATTAGCTGAGCAACAAAATGATTTCGAATCTAAATTAGCTGAGCAACAAAATGATTTCGAATCTAAATTAGCTGAACAACAAAATGATTTCGAA
>JAGANG010000012.1 GCA_017624275.1 Spirochaetales bacterium
GACCCGGATATCTGCAAAGAGCTTTTAGAAATTTTATTACACATCAAGATTGAACGATTGGAGTTTCAGGAACCGCAGAAAAGTTTTAAGCTGACATCTGAGTCCCGCGGGATTCGCCTCGATGTCTACGTCAAAGACAGCAATCGTGTTTTTGACATTGAGCTACAAACTACAAACGAGAGGAATCTCGAATTGCGAACACGTTATTATCAAGGTGTGATGGATATCAGTGAGCTCGAAAAGGGAGAATTCTATTCGAACATGAAAGAGAGTTACATTATTTTCATCTGTATGTTCGACCCGTTCGGAGCTGATATGCCGATTTACACGGTAAAACAGACATTTACTGAAAATGAAAAGCTTATTTTTGATGATAAAACTCATAAAATTTTCTATAATGTCAATGCATTTGAGAAACTTTCAAATGACGTTGAAACCAAAGCGTTTTTGGAATATCTTTGCAAACATCAATCGACCAGCAAGTTTACCGACACACTGGAACGTGCGGTTTACAGAAACAGAAACAATCAAAACTGGAGGAAAGATTATATGACTTTAGCTTATAATTTATCATTGGCAGCCGAAAAAGCTGCTAAGAAAGCCCGTGAAGAAGGCATTTCTATCGGTCGCAATGAGGGCATTTCTTTGGGAGCACAACAAAAAGCTATTGAGACTGCGAAAAAATTTCTCGCCATGGGACTTTCTGTAGAACAAGTTGCTGACGGTACCGGCTTATCTATCGATGAAATAGAAAAGTTGTAACGGTGAGTTCCGTAAGGAACGAACGAAGTATTTAACGTTAGTTAAATACCGAACAGATGTAAAACCATAAAAAAAGGAGACAAGCTAAAACGCCTGTCTCCTCTTTGTCTTCAAAACTATTTTAAATAATCTTCGCCAGTTCCGTAGTTGTCTACGATAAAGTCAATGTCTTTGTCACCTCGACCGGACAAACAAACCAAGATAGATTTTTCAGGTCTTTCTTGAGCGGCTTTCATTGCGTAAGCTACGGCGTGAGCACTTTCCAATGCCGGAATAATTCCTTCCAATCGGCAAAGTGTGTAGAACGCTTCAAGACATTCTTGGTCACTGGCAACCGTGTACTGAATACGACCGGTATCTTTTAACATACAGTGTTCCGGACCGCTTCCCGGATAATCAAGTCCGCTGGAGATTGAATAAACCGGAGCAGGTTCGCCTTTTTCGTTTTGCAACAAATAAGTTTTGAATCCGTGCAAAATTCCCGGTGTTCCGTAAGAAAGACTTGCTGCGTGGTCACCCATTTTGAGCGAACGTCCGGACGGTTCTACACCTGTAAGTCGAACTCCGTCATCATCCAAAAATCCGCTGAACATTCCCATTGCATTTGAACCGCCGCCGACACAAGCCGTTACTTCATCCGGCAATTCACCTGTCATTTCCAAAAATTGTTCACGAGCTTCTACACCGATAACATGCTGGAAATCTCGCACCATCATAGGGAACGGATGAGGACCTACAACAGAACCGATACAGTAAATACTGTTTTCCGGGTCTTTTAAATAAGCTTCAAATGCTGAATCTACAGCTTCTTTTAATGTTTTAAGTCCGTGAGTTACAGGCACAACCTTTGCACCGAGCAATTTCATACGAACTACATTAGGATGTTCCTTTGCGATGTCGACTTCGCCCATGTGAATTTCACATTCCAACCCAAAGTAAGCCGCTGCCGTAGCAAGAGCAACTCCGTGTTGACCGGCTCCGGTTTCCGCAATAACTTTTTTCTTGCCCATATACTTTGCAAGCAAAGCTTCACCCATACAATGGTTTAATTTGTGAGCTCCGGTGTGATTCAAATCTTCACGTTTCAGGTAAATACGTCCGCCGTATTTTTCAGACAATCGTCGACAATAATAAACCGGGGTCGGTCGACCTTGAAAATGCTTTCTGATACTACGCAATTCGTTTATAAAATCGTGTGACTTGCTGATAGTGTAATATGCTTTTGTGATTTTATCCATTTCTTGTTGAAGAACTTCCGGTACAAAAGAACCACCGTATTCTCCGAAATATCCGTTTTTGTCGGGAAATTGTTTTAAGTATTCCATATTATGCTCCGTTATTTTATTTCTATAAATATTTAAATTGCTGTTCGTGTAATACGTTACTATTGATAGTAACGTTATATATTACTTTCTTTTGTTACTGTCAATAGAAACATTGTAATTTATGATTTTTTTTAATTGTACAACACACTTTTCCATTTAGCCTGAAGACATCGTTCGAGCTAGCTTGAACACATTGTTCCATTTAGCCCTGCTCGGTATTTACTCCGAACGATTATGGTTTTTATTTTTAAAAATGAAGCTATAACCTTTTTAATAAATCAACCAATTCCAGAATATCGTCTATGACAGCTATTGCTCCGGCTTTTTTCATTTCTTCAACGTTTCCGAAACCATAAGAAACTCCGATACAAGATATTCCGGCATATTTTGCACCGAGAACATCGTAAACCGTGTCCCCGATTAACAATGAATCTTCTTTCTTCAGATTATTATTCCTTAAAAAAACTTCTTCCAGTACATCTTTTTTTGAACTGATTTTACCGTCTAATGTCGCTCCTGCAATATCATCAAAGTATTGAATAATATTAAAATCCGCCAAAACGGTTTTGCAAAAATTTTCCGGTTTTGAAGATGCCAACCCGATAAAGAAATTCTCATTTTTTAGTTTTATTAAACATTCTTCTACATTCGGATAAATTTCAGCTTCATGTACACCGATTTCGGAATATCGCTGTCTATATTTCGTTGTTGCTTCTTTCGCTTCTGTTTCCGAAAAATTATAATATTTCATAAAGCTGTCAACTAGCGGCGGCCCGATAAAAGCTTCCAGTTTGTTTAAATTATCTTCGTAAATATCAAAACTCCGCAACGCATATTGAACGCATTTTGTAATCCCATCTTTTGAATTACTTATTGTTCCGTCTAAATCGAATAAAATATTTTTCATAAATTATTTTTATCCCTTGTAAATGTTCATTGCTGTTTTTCGACCGCGGATTTGAGTTTCGCCTATTGATTTTAACTGTGGACAAGCTTCGCCGCTGTTATTTATTTTTTCTACAGTTGTTTCTGAAAGCAATAAATCACAGTCGTATTCTTTGCACAAAGATTCTATTCGGCTTGCAACATTTACGGTATCGCCGATTACGGTATATTCCATTCTGCTGTTTGATCCGATGTTTCCTGCAAGCACATTTCCCGTGTGAAGTCCGATTCCGAATTTTATCGAAGGTAAATTTTCAGCTTCTAATTCTTTGTTGAGTTCTGTTAATTTTTTTCGCATATCAAGGCAGCATTTGTAAGCATCGAGAGCTTGGTTTTCATTTGCCAACGGAACGCCGAAAATTGCCATAATTGCATCCCCGATATATTTGTTGATAATACCGTTGTGTTTGACAATACATTGTTCCATGCCGGAAAAATATTTATTCAACAAACTGACAACTTGTTTTGGATTGATTTGCTCAGACAAAGTCGTAAATCCTCTGATGTCGCAAAAAAGAACTGTGGCACAAACTGTTTCACCACCAAGCTCTGTGTTTCCCTGCAAAAGCCAATTTCGAATTTCCGGCGTAACAACTTTTCCGAATGTCTCATACATAAGTTCCTTTTCTTGCAGGGAAACTGCCATATCGTTAAATGTATCGCTTAATACACCCAATTCATCCCCGGTTGTAATTCCCGTGCGGATATCGTAATTTCCGTTGGCAATATTTTGAGCACAATCTTTTAGTCGTAAAAGCGGTTTAGAATAAAATCGTGCAATTACAATAGTCAGCAAAAAAGTTAAAAATAAAATTATACTTATCAAAATTATTGATTTAATATTTTGACTGGAAAATTCAAAACCTGAATTAATTATGAAAGCGAAAAAAATAAGACAACAAGGAAATATACAAATTGTGATATACAATAGAATATAAATAAAAGTTATGGATGGAGATAAGACGCCTTTTATTTCTGAAATATGCCCGTCAGGAATAAAATGTGGAAGAACATATTTTCTGTTTATTGTTTCCAATACAAAGAAAGCTCCCATAAAAGTAAAAATTATCATAAATACATAGTAAAATGAAAATCCTAGAATATGATTTAGAATAGAAAGATTGTATTTTAATTTGAAATAAAAAGTAAAACAAAAGTTTACAATAAATCCTATAAACCAACCGGAAATTCCTATTAAGGAATAAGCAAAGGGCAAATTGACTAAGAGTTTTTTTCGTTGTTGAATATTATTACTTTCAACAAGTTTTTTTGTGTATGCAAAACAAAATAAAAAAGGCACAGTAAAAGGAATTGTTTCCAAAATAAAATTTAATTTTTTTCTATTTGTAATAAACTCATTCATAATATTTAAAAGCTTTGTGTCAGTTAATACATTAGATATAAATGAAGAAGTCAGAAAAAGTGCTAAAGCATTTATCGCAAAAAGAATTAATCCGTAATACCCTAAGATTTTTTTTATTTTCATGGGGGCGATTTTAAGTCAAGGAAATATCGGTGTCAATGAAGATTGTGAGATTTTTAATTCTCCGGCAGTAAGCAAAAAAAATCAAAATTATTTGTGAATTCTAAAACTTGTGTTTTGATTTCTGCTTGTAATTCGATTTTGTCGCATAATGTCTCTCTGTTCATTTTTTATATCCAAAACTTTATTTATCTGAATTTATGTATAAAATCGAAATAGGTGTTGTACAAAATTTTATCCCTTGTAAATGCTTATGGCTGTTTTTCGACCGCGGATTTGAGTTTCACCTATTGATTTTAACTGAGAAGAAAAGCTTTCGTCGGCGATGATTCCTTCTGCCGTAGTTTCTGAAATAAGTAAGTCGCAATTATATTCTTTGCACAAAGATTCAATTCGACTTGCAACATTTACGGCATCACCGATTACGGTATATTCCATTCTGCTGTTTGATCCGATATTTCCTACAAGCACATTCCCCGTGTGAAGTCCGATTCCGAATTTTATAGGCGGTAAGTTTTCATTTTCAAGTTCTTTGTTAAGTTCTGTTAATGTTTTTCGCATATCGAGACAACATTTGTAGGCATCAATGGCTTGTTTTTCATTTGGCACAGGTACGCCGAAAATAGCCATAATTGCATCCCCGATGTATTTATTGATAATTCCGTTGTGTTTGACAATGCATTGTTCCATAGCGAAAAAATATTTATTCAATAATTTTACGACCTGTTCCGGTTTTATTTGCTCCGAAAGAGAAGTAAAGCCTCTGATATCGCAAAAAAGAATTGTGGCACAAACAGTTTCGCCGCCAAGCTTTGTGTTTCCTTGCAAAAGCCAATTTCGAATTTCCGGAGTAACAACTTTTCCGAATGTCTCATACATAAGTTCTTTTTCTTGCAGGGAAACAGCCATATCGTTAAATGTATCGCTTAATACACCCAATTCATCCCCGGTTGTAATTCCCGTGCGGATATCGTAATTTCCGTTGGCAATATTTTGAGCACAATCTTTCAGTCGTAAAAGCGGTTTTGAATAAAAACGAGAAATTACGATAGTCAATAAAAGATTTAAGGTAAAAACTATTCCCATAAGGATAATTATGTTTGCCAAATTTTGAGCGGGAACAGTAATATTTAAATTGCGTATTAAAGTTGAAGAAAGAATAAAACAAGGGAACAGACAAATAGTAATATACAATAAAATATAAATCAAAGTAATGGACGGATTTATTACACCTTTAATTTCTGAAATATGACCATCAGGGATAAAGCGAGGAAGAACATACTTTCTGTTTATTGTTTCTAAAATAAAGAAAGTACCCATAAAGGTAAAAATCATCAAAAAGATATGAGAAAATGTATAATCCCAAATTATACTTAAGGCAGAAAAACCGATTTTAAGTTTTAAATAAAAAATAAGAATAATATTTATAGCAAGTCCTGTTGTCCAGCCGGAAATCCCTATTAAAGAAAAAACCAAAGGTGTGTTTACCAGAAGCTTTTTTTTCTGTTGAACATCATTCCAATTATGATTTTTTCCATAAACAGTACACAATGCACAGGGAACGACAAAAGGAATTGCAGCCATAACGATACGTAAAAAGTTATTATTTGATAAAGAGTCCTTTATCAAATTAAAAAGTTCTACATCAGATACATAGGATACAAGTGAATTAGTAAAAAAAACCGCTAAGAAATTTATAGCAACAAGGATTGATCCGTAAAAAAATAAAATATGTTTCTTTTTCATGTACTCGATTTTAAGTCAAGGAAATATCGGTGTCAATGAAGATTGTGAGATATTTAATTACGGCAGCAACCAAAAAATTCAAAAATTACCGTCCTTTATGGATTCATAATATTAAAAAATATTTTCCTCTTTTTTCACTAATCGCAATTTGTCAACAATAATACTTTTATGATATAAGTACGACCTACTATAAAAAAACAGGAAATATAATGGACAAAACGAAAATCCGTAATTTTTCAATCATTGCCCATATCGACCACGGTAAATCTACTTTGGCGGACAGATTGATACAACATTGTAAAATTGTTTCAGACAGAGAATTCCAAAATCAAATCCTAGACAACATGGATATAGAACGTGAACGTGGAATTACCATAAAAAGTAATGCCGTAATGCTTCCGTATAAAGCAAAAGACGGTGAAATTTATCATCTTAATTTAATCGATACTCCGGGACACGTAGACTTTAGTTATGAAGTTTCCCGAGCATTAAATTCATGTGAAGGCGTTCTTTTACTTATCGACAGTACGCAGGGAATCGAAGCTCAAACTTTGGCAAATCTCTATTTGGCAATGGAACACAACTTGGAAGTTATCGTTGTAATAAATAAAATTGATTTGCCGTCAGCTGATGTTGACATGGTAAAAAAACAAATAGAACATGATTTGGGGTTTGATCCGGACGAAGCTATTTTGGCATCCGGAAAAGCCGGACTGGGAATCGAAGATATTTTCGAAGCTATCGTTACACGTATTCCGCCGCCTAAAGGTGATGAAAAATCTCCGTTGCAAGGATTAATTTTTGACAGTCATTATGATGAATTTCGCGGCGTTGTAGTTCATACAAGAATTTTTGAAGGAAGCGTAAAACCCGGCGACAATATTCTTTTTATGAATACAAACAAAGTTTATACGGTAGAAGAAGTCGGATATTTCAAACTCAAACTGGAAAAATCTAATAGTTTACAAGCCGGCGAAGTTGGATATTTACTGGGTAACATAAAAAATATTTCCGACATTGACGTCGGTGACACCATTACATTAAAAGATTCGCCGGCAGCAACACCGCTTGACGGCTTTAAGAAAGCAAAACCCGTAGTTTTCTCATCAATTTATCCGATTGCAACGGAAGACTATGAAAATCTTTCCGAAGCTCTTGAAAAGTTAAAATTAAATGATGCCGCTCTTACTTATTCAAAAGATGTTTCCCAAGCATTAGGATTTGGATTCAGATGTGGTTTTTTGGGATTATTACATATTGAAGTAGTCCAAGAACGTTTGGAACGAGAATTCGGCGTTTCGATTATCCTTACGGCTCCGTCGGTACAATACGAAGTTTATCTTACTAACGGAGAAATGGTTATTATTGATAATCCGGCAAATTATCCGGATGTCACATCTATCGATAAAATCAGAGAGCCTTTTGTAAAAGCAACCATGATTACGCCGGATACTTACGTAGGTGCATTAATCAACTTATGTATAGAAAAACGCGGAACTCAAGTAGGGCTGACTTATATTGACGAAAAACGTGTAGAATTAGTTTATGAATTGCCGCTTGCCGAAATTGTTTATGATTTTTACGACAAACTAAAATCTTACAGCAAAGGTTATGCTTCTTTCGACTATGAATTTACGCATCCGCAAGAAACCAACGTCGTAAAATTAGATATTCTTGTAAACGGCGAGACTGTAGACGCCCTTTCAATGTTGGTACACCGGGACAAAGCCCGAGAACGTGCGTTATCAGCTTGTGAAAAATTGAAAGATACGATTCCGAGACAGCAATTTCAAATTGCTATACAAGGGGCAATCGGCGGAAAAATTATCTCTCGCGAAACTATCGGAGCTTATAGAAAAGACGTTACAGCAAAATGTTACGGTGGAGATATTTCAAGAAAGAGAAAGCTTTTGGAAAAACAGAAAGAAGGAAAGAAAAGAATGAAAATGGTAGGAAATGTTGAAATTCCACAAGCAGCATTCCTTTCTGTATTAAAAAGCGGAGACACAACAAACGGGAAAAAGTAATTTTTCCTAATTTTTGTTCTTGACATGAGAAAAATGTTGGTTTATAAAATTGCCACGAATTGCAAACGCAATTGAAAGGATTTATTTGATGAACTTAGTGAACAACACTTTTACATATTATTTTTATTGCTTCTTTTTTTATTTTAGTCCGGCACGGAACAGATAGTGTAAGAAGCGATAAAACGTGAGGCTTCTGTTTCGCGCCCAATAAATCAAGGGAATGAAACAGAAGCCTCTTTTATTTTTTTTAAAGAGTAAATGAAAGCAGGCTTTAGAGCCTGCTTTTTTTATTTTAAACAGGAACAAATTGCACTGAAAAATATCAGTGTAGAAAAATATATAAATTAACAGGAGTACAAATATGATTGGAAAAGAAATTAGAATGGAAAGATTGATGAACAGAGCTACAGGAAAAACAGTTATTGTTCCGATGGATCACGGTTTTACAATGGGACCTATCGAAGGGCTTATCAGACCGAGAGAAGCTGTTTTCCAAGCCGGAGAAGGCGGAGCTAACGCTGTAGTTTTGCATAAAGGAAACATTGATTTGACCCACAGAAAGTCCGGTAATGATATGGGATTGATTGTTCATTTGAGTGCTTCTACTTTATTATCACCTGATGCAAACTACAAAGTTTTAGTATGTTCCGTAGAAGAAGCTATCAAACTCGGAGCCGACGGTGTTTCTTTACATGTAAATTTAGGAGCTGACCGAGAAGCCGATATGTTAAAAGATTTCGGTATCGTAAGTAAAAAATGTCAAGAATGGGGAATGCCTTTATTGGTAATGATGTACACCAGAGGCGACAAAGTTTTAGCTGAATGTGATGAACAATATGTAAAAATCGCAGCTCGTGTTGCCAGTGAAATGGGAGCCGACATGGTAAAAGTTTCATTTACAGGCAGCGTAGAATCATTCGCAAGAGTTGTAGAAGGTTCTACTATTCCGGTATTAATTGCCGGCGGAGAAAAAGCAAAAAATACCAGAGATGTATTAAACAATGTAAAAATGGCTATTACAGCCGGCGGAAAAGGTGTTTCAATGGGAAGAAACGTTTTCCAGCATAAAAATCCGTCATTACTTTTAAAGGCTGTTTCTAAAATTGTTCACGAAGGAGCATCTGTAGACGATGCTATGGTAATGTTAGGAGAAAACTAATGAAACGTGTATATATAGAAATTTTAGAATGGGAAAAATCGCTTGTTACTGATGCTCTGGAAAACGGCGTTGATGCATTTTTCACAGACAGTCAAGAAATCGAAGAAAAAATCTTGCAATTGGCAAAAGTCGATGTTTACAGAATAGATAATCTACCGGAAAACATTCAATTCTTTAACCTGGACAGTAAAGAAGCCGAAATGGCAGCAGCTAAAACGTCCGCAAACATCGAATTGATTATCCGTACAAATGACCCGTCCGGCTGGACAATTATTCCTTATGAAAATCTGATTGCCGTACGTGAAAACATTTTTGCTTGCGTATCAAATGTTACTAACGCAGTAGAAGCTATCGGAATTTTGGAAAAAGGAGTTACCGGAGTTTATGTAAGTGGTTGTGACGCTGATGAAAAAATAGCGATATTGAAGGAAATAAAAAAATCCAGAACATCAATAGAATTGACTACCGGGGAAATTGTTTCGGTAGAAAAAATCAATTTAGGTGACAGAGTCTGCATTGACACTATTTCTAATATGAAAAACGGAGAAGGAATGTTGGTGGGAGATTATTCCAATGGAATGGTTTTAGTAAATTCTGAATCTATGGAAAATCCTTACGTTGCCTCTCGTCCGTTCAGAGTAAACGCCGGAGCTTTACATTGTTATGTAATGACACCTAACAATCGTACAAAATATCTTGCCGATTTACGAAGCGGTGATGAAGTACTTATCGTAAACAGTAAAGGCGAATGTTTTACATCAGCAATCGGCAGAATAAAACAAGAAATCCGTCCGATGTTGCGAATAGTTGTAAAAGGTTCATTAAAAGAATTCAGTGTAGTTTTGCAAAACGCAGAAACCATCAGAGTAGTAACTCCGGACGGCAATTCAAAATCTGTAGTAGCATTGCAACCCGGCGATAAAATCGTAACTTTTGAAGAAGAAGGCGGTCGCCATTTCGGTCATAAAATCACGGAAACTATTTTAGAAAAATAATTTTAGTTTTCTGTGGTGCATTTTTTGCATATATAAAGGAAGAAAGTCGTTCCGAAAAAGAGGAATATCGGTTTTTATAAGTAGCCGATTTCCTCTTTCATTTTCTACTCCACTGTGAAATCAGTCCATTCGATATTACTGTATTCCATTACGTCCTTAGATTTTTTCATTCCCAGCTTTTCATAAAATGGAATTGCGTTGTCATTTGCAATTAAGTAAACTGCAATATCTTTTTCGTCGCCGGCAATTTCATGGGCTTTTTTTATTAACTTTGAGCCGATTCCTTGTCTTTCGTAATTTCTGTCAACGCCCAAATCTGTAATATAAAGCCAATAACAAAAATCTGTTAAGCCAAAAAGCACACCCACAATTAAGTCATTTTCATTTCGGGCAACTAAACTGATAGAAACATTTTTAACAAGCTTTTCGATTCGCTGGTAAAATCTTTCTTTGGGATATTGAGAACCTAAATCCGTTCTCTTCAAAAAATCGATATATTCAGAGCTTGAAAGTCTTTCTTCCTTTATATTGATTGATTCCATAAACTGACATCCTTATGAAATTATGATTTTATAATTTTTAACATTGGAAAGAGATTTTATCAAATTGCTTTTATGAGATGATGGCTATAAAGAAAGTTTATTCAGATAGACTGTAGTGATGATACGAA
>JAGANG010000013.1 GCA_017624275.1 Spirochaetales bacterium
AATATTAATCACTTTCACGGATATTTCAAGCGGATAATTTGCATTTTCAAGCTGATTTTTTAACTCGTTGTAGTCGTCAAGTTGCATGAATGCGTCTGACAATTTCATCACACTCTCAACAGGATAATCTTCCTTTCCGTTGTAAAAAACATAGAACTCTGGCACGGGAAGTTTCACGAGTTTACGTCCGAACTTTTCGTCTTTTGTTGTTATCTTCTCGTAAATCCTTGCGATATACTCCAGAAATCTAAACGGCATATTTTGGTTAATTGTCGATTGATGTTCAATCAGAATGACAATTTTTCCATCAATCAACATAGCGATGTCATTGTAATACTTCATGTAGAGTACACGCTCCAACATAACCGGCTGTACGTCCGTTGTTTCCACATCAAGGTTCGTTCCGTGCAAAGCATTATAAAGAGAAATAAAATTCTCTTTTGCAGTCACATCGTGGGCAAATAAATCGACGAAGACCGAATCCTTATAGTTACGATTTGTTTTTTCTTGTGTCATATATTTTCCTACTAAATAAAAATTAGGAGAAAAACTTTTCTCCACAAATTTTAATGCATTTTTTTTCATAAATGCTTACAAGTTTAGCAAAAAAAGTTGAGTTTTTTTTATTTTGCCTTGTAAAACGTGGTTTAAACACTGTTTTAGCCTAAATTAAATTTGCCGGATTGAACGGAGAAATAGCTAAATTTTGGGGACAATTTGAGAATAAAGTCAGCAAAACTGAGCAATCGTATTGACAGACATATCTTCAGATTTCATACTTTTTGCTGTTTCAATAGCTTTTATAAGAAGTGCCAGAATTTATTATTGTGAAAACATTGTAATTGCAAATCTCTTTGCCAAACTATTTATTTAGCGTTGTTCTTAATAAATTAATAAAATTATTTGTAACAATTTCCCAAGAAAACTCCGAGGCAATTTGTAATGAGCGTTCGCTGTATTGCTTCATTCGTTCCGGATTTTCCAACAAGGTTTCTAATGCTGCTTGAAGAGCGAAACTGTCACCGCATGGAACAATAGTTCCGTTACCTTTTACAAGTTCTGCCGCTCCGCCGACTTGTGTTGTAACTATCGGTAAACCGCAAGCAATAGCTTCTAACATTGCATTACTCATGCCTTCATTGTACGATGACATGCAAAATATTGAACTTTCTTGGTAAAAATTAATCAACTGTGTTTTTTCTAAACGCCCTAAAAGCACAACTTTATTTTCTACGCCGAGTATTTTAGCAAGATTTTCAAGATTTTCTTTTTCCGGACCGTCTCCGGCAATAATAAGCTGACACGGAGATTTTATTCCGGCTACAGCTTGAATTAATAAATCGAAACCTTTTATCTTGTTGAGTCTTCCTACGGCAATTATTTGCGGCGGAGACATTTTTATATCAAAATTATTTGTATAGCGTTCTAAATCGATTCCGTTATAAATAATATCAATTTTTTTCTTTTGAGATGTTTTATAAGCAAGGTCACGCAGGCTTTGTGAATTTGCAATAGTAAGGAGTGACTTTTTCCAGATGTAGGGGCTCAAAAATCTGAAAACAAAGCGATCAAGTTTTGCCCAACGTTTATCGTAAAACGGGACATCTGCACCTCTGAGTAAAACTACATAAGGAATGTGAAAAATAAAAGATAAAGTCATTGCAACAAAGCCTGCCGGTACTCCAGACCAAGCGATTATAGCGTCATATTGCTCTTTTTTTGCAGCTGCTTTGATTAACTTTGCAGCAAATCTCCATGCTTTTATAGAATAAGTGATTAATTCTTTTGAAGATTGGAATAAGAAATTCTTTTCATTCTTCCCGATATTTAAGAAAAATAATCTGATATTTTTATTTATTTCTTTACGTTTTTTTCCTGATGATGCAGTTATTAAATCTACCTTAATGTCGGTTTTGGCAAACTCACCGATCATTGCCTTATTTGCATTTCCTTGTCCCCCGCCGATAGGTGGATATTCTGAGTTCAGCATTAAAAGTTTCATATTCTTTCCTCCGGGGGATGTGATGTAAAATTATTTATTTTTTTGTTTGCTCAAAATTTGTCATGTCTTGGATTATATACAACGGACGATGTTTTATCTCCTCATAAATTCGCCCTATATATTCACCTAAAAGCCAAGTCGTAATAAATGAAAATCCCATAAAGATAAATAATATTACGGTAAGGAATTTATATAATGGATAAACTACATTATTTATTCCGATATCGATTAACATATAAATTATAAAACCTATACCTAAAAATATGGATAAAATCCCCATAACTAAACCGGCTCGTAACGGCAATAATGAAAAATTAAAAAGTCCGTCCATTGCCAGCTTTATCATTTTAGACAAAGTATAACCTGTTTTCCCGTGAATTCGTTCGGGGCGGTCAAAATCTACAAAAGTATGGCGATACCCTACCCACGCCACCATACCTCGCAAATAACGAGCCTTTTCAGGCATTTTGTTAATAATATCCACAACTTTTTTATCCATCAGGCGAAAGTCACCTACATTACGTGGAATTCTTACATTACTGAATTTATCAAGAATTTTATAATAAAGAATAGCTGTATATTTTTTGAAAAAATTATCGTGGCGGTTTCGTCGTCTGGCGTAAATTATTTCGTAATTTTTGCTTTCCCACAATTTTGCCATTTCGACAATAACTTCCGGCGGGTCTTGCAAATCACAATCTAACGTTACAACGGCATCTCCGGAGGCGTATTGCAATCCGGCGGTAAGAGCTGCCTGATGACCGAAATTACGTGAGAAATTTATATAACGAACTCGTTTGTCGTAATTTGCCAATTTATCGAGTTCCATCAAACTGTTGTCTGTACTTCCGTCATTTATAAAAATGAATTCCGCTTCGGCATTAATTTGCGGTAAAATTTCAATAAGCTTGTCATAGATTAGTGAAATATTTTTTTCTTCATTCCACACCGGAATTACGAAAGAAAACAGAGGCAGTTTTTGTAACTTCATCTAAAATTCCCTTTAAGTAAAATCATCGGACTATATCAAAAAAGCGTAGTCATTACAAGTTTACCCTTTACTATCGGGAACATAGGTAGTTTTTATATATATATCAGTATGTTCTCGTAAATTGAGCTGTTGTTCTTTTCCGTCGACTACAACTTGAACAATAGGTCGCATAGCTATTCCTGAATTACCGATAACTTTCGCAGGTATGCCGTTAGAAAGAAGAACCATACTTCCCAAAGGATAAAAAGATATACTTTTGACAAATTCTTTTACCAATTGTGGATCAAAAGACGTTCCGCTTAATTGAAGCAAGTTATTAACAGCTTCTTTGGCATGAATAGGTTTACCAAATTCTTTTACGGAAATTGATGCACTGTAAGTATCAAGAATACCGACAATTTTTCCTACATTTGTAATTTCTGCAGCTTGTTTACTTTGCGGATATCCTGAACCGTCAATTCGTTCATGATGTTGCAATGCCGCTGATGCTATTATCGGAGTAAATTTTGCATCACGCAAACAAACAAAACCGTTTACGGTATGTTCTCTTATTTTTTGCTTATCTTCTTCAGTCAAAGGCAAATCTTTGGTCAATATCTCGTTTGGTATTTTCAGCATTCCTATATCATGAAATAATGAACCTAAGACCAAATTATTTTTCATTAATACAGCCATATTCATTCGTTTTGCCATCATCAACGAATACAATGCACAGTCAATGGATTGACGAAGAACACGAGAGACATTCGGAATATTTGTTCCCATAATAAGTTGGATTGCGTCACTTTTTTTCCATATTACGGCTTCCATGTCCTGTATCATATTTTGCAAAGCAACTCTGTTAAGAGTATTTGCTCTTATAATAGTTTCACAAAAGAGCGTTAATTTTTTTACCCACTCGAAATAGACAGCTTTAAGTTCATTATTTTTTGTATCTATAACGGTAGAATCAGTAGATTTTTCATTGTTATTGGAAGTAGCAGCATTTAAAGCATTTGAATTGCCGGTGTCTTCTGAAGATTCTAAATCAGAACTTCTGTCGGCAGTCATGAAAACACCTTCGCAAGAAACGGATGAAATTTTCCAGTCTTCAAGAGCTTTTATATGAAAATCTTTGATATGAGTTTTTTTAGGCATAAAAATCATATCATTGAAAATGTATGCGTCTTCGGAAAATGCTCCGCCAACTTTTATATCTTCTACTTTTATTTCATTCATAACAAAATCCCCTTTGTGGTCATTTCGGCAAAAATATTGTTAAAAATAAGTTTCATCTCAAAACATGGCTATTTTTTTGTAGACATAAAACATTAGTTGTTTATAATGCATGAAAAATTTGCAATTTCAGATAATATTTGTAACTTTTTCAAAAAAACGGAGGAAAAATTGAAAAATTCAAAGAGTTTTATTGTTACATTAATAGTTGTTCTTTGTGTAGCGGCCGGTTTATTTTTTACTTCTCTTTATGTAGTAGATAAAGATGAAATGGCTGTTATTACACGATTTGGAAAATTTACGACAACTCAACAACCGGGATTAAATTTTAAATTGCCGTTTGGTATTGACCAAGCTTATAAAATTCCGGTTAAGCGTATTTTTACTGAAGAATTCGGTTATCGTACCGGACGTTCTTATGACAGCGAGTATCGACGTACAGATAAAGAATTGCGTGAAGCGACTATGCTTTCGGCAGATTTGAAAGTCATAAATGTAGAATGGATTGTTCAATACAAAATAAACGATCCGGTAGCTTATCTTTTTAATTTAAAAGAACCGCAAAAAACATTACGTGAAATTTCAATCGTTGCAATGAGTAAAGTTTGCGGAGATTATCTTTTCGATGAAATTATTACTATTGCAAAATCGGATATTACATTTAAAGTTTCCGAATTGTTGCAACAAATGAGTGATTACATGAAAATGGGAATCCAAATTAATACAGTGCAATTGATGAATGTTACACCGCCGCAAGCCGTAGAAGCTGCGTATAATGAAGTTTTGCAGGCACAGCAGGAAAAAGACAAAATTGTGAATGAAGCAAAAACCGAATACAATAAAAAAGTTATTCCGGTAGAAGGTGAAGCCGAAAGAGTTGTCGCACAAGCACGAGGTTATTATGCCGAGCGTGTAAAAATAGCGGAAGGTGAAGCCAAATATTTTAACTCGCTTTATGAAGAGTATTCTAAAGCTCCTGAAATAACTAAAAAACGTATCTATCTTGAAACTTGGGCTGAAGTTTTAAAACGCTTTAAGAATGTTCAAGTTATTGATGAAAGTCAGAAAAATGTATTACCGTTTTTACCGTTGAACGGACAAAACGCACAAGTAAAGGAGGAAAAATAAATGAGAGAAGTAAATCCGCAAAAATCAGAATACAAAATATTCTTTGAAAAAAATAAAAAATGGTTTGTTCCGTCTGTAATTACAGCAATTATCATCGTGTTGTTTATATGCCTTATGCCGGTTTATCTTTTGCAAGAAACTCAATGTGCGGTAGTTACACTATTCGGTAAGCCAGTACGTGAAGTAACAAATGCCGGATTGCATTTTAAAGTTCCGTATATAGAAAAAGTTAATGTATTGCCAAAAACTATTATGGAGTGGGGCGGCGAAGTTCGTCAATTTCCTACTTATGATAAAAGAATGATTCTTGTAGATACTACGGTTCGCTGGAAAATTAAAAATCCGATTGTATTTTTTGAATCATTATCTACGGTAAATAATGCGATGTTGCGTCTTGATAACATTCTTGATTCTGCGTCACGTCAGGTAGTTTCTCAATACCCTTTTGAATCGCTTGTACGAGATTCAAACCGTGTCAATCAGCTTGATGAGCGGACTATAGAGTTGTTGTTACAGCAAGGTTTTACAAAGGAAGATTTAGTTTTCCCGGAAATATCTTTGGGCAGAAGTGATTTGTCTACAGAAATGAAAATTGCAGCAGAGGAAGAACTCGATAAAATGGGAATTGAAATTGTCAATTTCTGGGTAAAAAAAATTAACTATATCGATGATAACTTAAAATCTGTTTATGAAAGTATGTGTGCGGAACGTCAGAAAATTGCACAAACTTACCGTTCCGAAGGTGAAAAATACAGAGAGAAAAAGTTTGGTGAAATAGAAGAAAAAACAAAGGAAATTTTAGCGTCGGCACAAGAAGAAGCTCGTCAAATTATGGGAGAAGCAGAAGCTAAAGCTACAGAAATTTACAGCAAAGCATACAACCGCAATGAATCGACACGAGAGTTTTATGAGTTTATGAAAAAAATGGAAGCCTACAGAAATATTCCGGAAAATGTATCACTTGTAATTTCTACAGATTCAGAATTTTTCGATATGTTAAAAGGATACTAAAAATAAATGGCAATGACTGAAAATGAAAAAAATAAGATGGCTGTGTTGATAGACAGTGAAAATGTTTCATCAAAAAATATTGAGTTTATAATGAAAGAATCCATTCGCCACGGTTTTCTTACTATTAAAAGAATATATGGAGACTGGACAGACTCACGTATGACTTCATGGAAAAAAGTTTTGCCGGATTATGCCATTCAACCGATTCAGCAGTTTAAAAATACAAGCGGAAAGAATTCTACCGACAGTGCATTAATTATCGATGCAATGGATATTTTGTATACAAGCGAAGTCGACGGATTTATCATTGTTTCCAGTGACAGCGACTATACAAAATTAGCTGTAAGATTGAGAGAATCCGGCAAAATTGTAGTGGGAATCGGGGAACAGAAAACGCCAAAGTCTCTTGTAAATGCTTGTAATGAGTTTCGATATATTGAAATCTTAGAAAGAAATTTTGAGGGAATAAAAAAAGAATTAACTCAAAAAAATACAAACGGTAATATTGCCGGTACAAGTGAACAAAAAGAAGACGATGAATTGTTGCAACATCTGATAGAAGCTTACGAAATGATAGAGCAAGAATCCGAATGGAAAAATCTCAGCAGTATTGCCAACAACTTGAAGCGTCTGGATCCGGCGTTTACTCCGAGTACTTACGGATTCGTCAGACTTTCTCATTTGATGGAGTCGTACTCAAGAATTTTTGAATTGCGTAAAGATCCGCGTCACAGAATTATCAAAGTACGAAAATTACAAGACGGCGATAAAAGAAAGCCTAAAAGAAAGTCACATCGTCCGAGACGCAATTATAACAATGTTCAAAAAAATACCGTAACAAA
Organism: Spirochaetales bacterium; assembly: GCA_017624275.1. GTDB lineage: Bacteria > Spirochaetota > GWE2-31-10 > GWE2-31-10 > GWE2-31-10 > RGIG8597. The sequence goes on from JAGANG010000013.1 coordinate 7,190, forward strand.
TGAAACTCCGGAAATCTTGCAAGAAAATATTGGCAATAATTCAAATAAAGAAATTATACCTGATAAAAAATGGGGCGGATTTTTTAATTTGTTCGGTAATACTCAAAAAAAGAGTGACAAGTCTCAAGAGTAAAAAGTGTCGGTGTTTACATTTTAGGCATTTTATTGTATTTAAGTGTATTCAATTGTTAGGCTGTCAAATAAGGCAGGAGGAATTATAATTATGGAAAAAATTAATCACATAGAAAAGTTGATTGCTGATTTGGAATCAGGGAAAATTACTTGTCGTAAGATTTTGGAAGAAACTTTGCAAAATATTAAGCAATACGACAATGTTCTGGATTGTTATATCAGTTTAAATGATGAAAAAAATCTTTTAGAAGAAGCAGATGCAGCTGATAAACGTCGAAAAGAAGGAAAAGCTCTTTCTAAGATTGACGGTTTGCCGGTTGCGATAAAAGATAACATTACCGTACAGGGACTTCCTACTACTTGCGGGTCTCGTATATTGGAAGGATATAATTCTCCGTATGAAGCAACAGCTGCTTTAGCTCTTCGTAAAGCCGGAGCGATTATTGTCGGTAAAACAAACATGGATGAATTTGCCATGGGTTCTACATCTGAAACTTCGGCATATCACAAAACTCGCAATCCTTACGATGCACAACGTGTTCCCGGAGGTTCTTCCGGCGGGTCTGCTGCAGCTGTTGCTGCGGGACTTGCTCCGTTTGCACTCGGTAGTGATACTGGTGGATCTATTCGTCAGCCGGCAGCATTTTGCGGTGTTGTAGGTATAAAACCGACTTACGGGCTTGTTTCTCGTTACGGACTTGTTTCTTATGCATCATCATTAGACCAGATAGGTACTTTTGCAGGTGATGTTTACGGAGCTGCATTACTTTTGAATTTTATTGCAGGCAAAGATGACAAAGATTCTACATCACTTTATTCATTTGACGGGGATTATACAGAAAATTTAAATCAACCTATTGCCGGTAAAAAAATTGCGTATTTTAAAGAATTTGTCGGAGAAGGATTACGTCCGGAATTAAAAGAAAAATTTGATGAATCAATCGAAACATTGAAAAAACTCGGAGCTACTGTAGAAGCAGTAGATTTCCCGGCAACAAAATATGCTATTGCAACTTATTATTTTATAGCGACTGCCGAAGCTGCGGGAAACTTAGAACGTTACGACGGTGTAAAATATGGATTTAGAAGTGATAAACAACAAAATTATGAAGAAATGCTTTTATCCAGCCGTAGTTACGGATTTGGAAAAGAAGTAAAAAAAAGAATTATGCTCGGAAACTTTGTACTTTCTTCCGGATATTATGATGCTTATTATCGCAAAAGCCAAAAATTGCGAACATATATAATGAAGGAAATGGAAAAAGTTTTCGAAAAATACGATTTTGTTATTGCACCGACAACACCGGATATAGCTTTTAAATTCGGTGAAGGTGACAGCGATCCGATGAAATTGTACCTAAGCGATATTACAACTGTTCTTGCAAACTTAGCAGGAACACCGGCATTGTCTGTTCCGTGCGGAATGGTAGACTCTATGCCTGTAGGTTTACAAATTTTCGGTAAACCGTTAGATGAAGCCGGAATTTTGAATGCTGCGTACCAGTTTGAACAAGCATTAAAATTAGATTTGACTCCGGATTTATCAAAACTCGCTGATGTAAAACCTGAGGAAAAAACAGAAAACCAAAAACAAGAAACTGTAAAACGTGCATCTACAGTTTATACAAAAGAGTTTATTCAATCTATTTCTGACGGTTATATGAATCGTAATACAGAAAACAACAGAACTCTTTGTCGTGATTTGGAATCTCTTGTCGGAGAAAAAATCACCATGTCAGGTTGTATTTACAAAATTAACAGCTTAGGCGGAATCGAGTTCTATACATTACGAGACAGAACAGGAATGACACAGCTTGTTCTTGAGGGTGATTTGGCAAGAACAAAAATTTCTCCGATGTCTACGGTAGAAGTTTACGGAAAAGTAACGAAAGAAGAGCGAAGTCCTTATAAAAATATTGAAATAAAAGTAGAAAAACTCACTGTATTGGGAACTGCAGCTCCGGAATTACCTTTCCAAATCAGCGGTGACTTAAATAAACTTAATTTACCGACAATACTTGACCATCGTCAATTATCTTTGCGTAATACAGAGATTGCAGATATTTTCAAAATTCAAGCAGAAATTGCAGGTTCATTTGCGGAATTCTTACGTCAAAATGAATTTATAGAAGTGAAAACTTCTAAAATCGGAGCTAATGAAACTGAAGGCGGTACTAACGTATTTGAAATTAAATATTTTGACAGAAGTGCATTCTTGGCACAGTCACCGCAGTTCTACAAACAAATGCTTGTAGGTACTTCATTTGAACGTGTATTCGAAATCGGGCCTGTATTCCGTGCAGAAAAACACAATACTGTTCGTCACTTGAATGAATACACAAGTCTTGACTTTGAAATGAGTTATATCAAAGATGAACAAGACGTAATCGATGTTCAAGAACGCATGATTAAATTTATTTTGAAAAATATAAAAGATAAATATTCTGATGTACTTGAGCGTTTGGGTGTAGATATGAGAATTCCGGATACAATTCCGAGAATCCATTTTATACAAGCTCTTGAAATTGCAGAAAGCTTGGGCGTAAAAGACATGGACGGAGATTTGTCTCCTGAAGGTGAAAAAACAGTTTGTCGTTATATCGAAGAAAAAACAGGTAGCCAATTTGTTTATATTGTAGGTTATCCGGTTAAAAAACGTCCGATGTATACAATGCCGGATGAAAGATTACCGGGATATACTCGTTCATTTGACTTATTGTACAAAGGACTTGAAATTACTTCCGGCGGACAACGTATTCACGATTATGAACAACTAAAAGCTAATATGATTGCTAACGGATTAAATCCGGCAGCTTACAAGTCTTATCTTGATGCATTTAAATTCGGTATGCCGCCTCACGGTGGTCTGGGAATGGGCTTGGAACGTGTAACAATGCGTTTGCTTGAACTTAACAATATTCGAGAAGCAACATTGTTCCCTCGTGATATCGGTCGTCTTGAACCGTAATTGCAAAAGAATAAGGAGTTAGAAATGAACAGTTGTTTGGAAACATTAAAAGAACGTGGATTTTTTCAACAATGTACAGATGTAGAAGGTTTATCTGCGTTGATGGATAAAGGGCCGGTGACATTTTATGTCGGTTGTGACCCTACAGGTTCAAGCTTGCATATAGGTCATATGGTACCGTTTTTTGCATTGCGTCATTTGCGAGAAGCCGGTCATCACGGTATCGCATTAGTCGGCGGCGGTACGGCTCGTATCGGAGACCCGTCCGGAAAAACAGAAATGCGTAAAATGTTGACTTATGATATGATTGACCAAAATGTAGAAAAAATCAAAGCTCAACTTGATAGATTTTTAGGTTTTGATGATAAAACAGCTTTTGCGGTAAATAACAAAGACTGGCTTGCTGATTTAAATTATATCGATTTCTTACGTGACATCGGTTCTTGTTTTTCAGTAAACAGAATGCTTACTTTTGAAGCTTACAAAAAACGAATGGAAACCGGTTTAAGCTTTTTGGAATTTAATTACCAGCTTTTGCAAAGTTATGACTTTTTGAAATTACATGAAAAATACGGTTGTAATTTGCAAATCGGCGGTGATGACCAATGGGGAAATATGGTAGCCGGCGTAGATTTGATTCGCCGCAAAATGGGAAATGAACGTGAAGTTTATGCATTGACATTCCCGTTAATCACTCGTTCCGACGGAAAGAAAATGGGTAAAACTGAAAAAGGTGCATTGTTCCTTGACCCGGAATTAACACCTGTTTACGACTTTTTCCAATATTGGCGAAATGTGGTAGACCAAGACGTTCGCAAGTTTATGTTGTTGTTTACATTTTTACCTGTTGCAGAAATCGATGAAATTTGTGCCGGCGACATAAACAAAGCAAAAGAGCGTTTGGCATGGGAAGTAACAGCTGAAATCCACGGAAAAGAAGAAGCGGACAAAGCACTTGCCGGAGCAAAAGCAGCATTCGGCGGCGGTGACAACATCGACATGATGCCGACAACCGAAATACCGACAGAACGACTTAACGGCGGAATCGGAATATTAGACTTGATGGTAGAATGCGGAATGGCAGCTACAAAAAGTGAAGTACGCCGATTGATTGTTCAAGGCGGTTGTAAAATTAACGGTGAAAAAATTACCGATGATAAAATGGTTGTGAACACTTCCAATGTAACTGATAAAGGAATTATCTTACAGATGGGAAAAAAGAAAATTCACAGAATAAAGGTTTAATTTATTTACTTAAAAAAGCGGAGTTTGCGTACTTACGGAATCTCTGCTTTTTTTATTTTGGAGTTTCTTATGACAAAAATTTTCCAATATATTTTACTTGTAGCTTTATCAACGACAGTGTTTTCGTGTTGTTTTCATAATGATTTGATAAGTAAAATTGTATTTAAATTAGAAAAATATGAAGTGGCTGCCGGAGACATGGTCGTAGTAGACACAGATACATATCCGGTATTTGATACGGAAAATCCGACATTGTCTTTTTGGATAAATGAAGATAATAAGCCGTATGAATTTAAAGAATTGGGAATAAATGATTCTGATTTTATCGGAGCGTATAAACAAGAAAAGCAAATAGTTGCAATCGGTGAAGGCGTAAAAGAAGTAAAAATACCGGTTCATAAAAAATACGCAGAAAACAAAGCTGCTTTTATAGTCCCGGAAAATGTTCTTCCTACTACGTTGTATTTAAATTTTTGTGCTTATCAAAAAGATTGTTGTACCGGAAAAGATACAGAACCATTATATGCAGACGGAGAAAGTGACAATCCGATACAAATTATCGGAGATAAAACAAATAATGATTGAAAAAACGAATTTGTATCATTGCGGATTAATCGAAGTTTATTATGAATATTAAAAAAATTAATTTATAACGATTCTATCCAATTTGTATCTCGCTTCAACTAAGACATCCACCGGAATTTCAAGACAAAAATTATTTCCGTAATCAAAAACTGAAATAACAAAACTATCATCTTCTTCAATTCCGTCAAGATAAGCTTCATTAATAGATGAAATAATATCTTTGCTTATCATTACACGAAATTTTGCAGTTGACATTATTGCTTTTGCTATAGCTTCAGATTCATAATCAGTTTCATTTAAATCTTCCCTATCACTAAAATCATACCCCAACATAAACGGAATAAAATATTCAGTTCCGGATTTCTTCGGTAAAAAAATCTTTTCTTCTTCTGAAGCTGTTTTAGGATTTATATCAAAAGATATTTCAAAACCGGCTTCAAATTCTGTATCAATCGGATTTGCAAAAATAATATCCGGAAATTCATCGTTTATCGAATCCTGTAAATCAGAAGAAAAATAATCTGCATCTTTATCTGCCAACGCCATCAATACTCTTGACATGGTGACTTTGTAATAACAATGATATTTTCCGTTGCTGTACGAAATTGTTTGAACATAATCGATACATGATGTTAGCGAAAGAATAAAAATAACAATTAATATAGATAAAAGTTTGTGTTTCATAAAAAGCTTATAACATAGAAAATTATTTTTGCAAAAGTCGAGTAATAAAAAATCCTTTGCCTGTATAATCCCATAGAATCTTCTTCTAATAATTTAACAATAGAAGATTTATAAACTTTAGCCAAAAAATAATAATTATAAAGATATTTTCGGAAGAAGCATAAAAATCAAATCATGCTCACCGGAACAGAATAAACATTTTCAGAAATTGGCAAATATTCTTCTGAAAGGCAAATTACGCAACCTTCGCCTCTTTGTTGTTTTATTGTATCTTCAATAACATGAAAATGGCGAATATCGTTTTTGTCGGGATTTGATTTTTTCTTTATTTTTATTGGATGTAATTTTCCGTTTTGGTCGATTAACAAATCAATTTCCCGTTTTTCTTTATCACGATAATAATAAACAAAAGGTTCTTTTCCATTATGCCAATAGGATTTTAGAATTTCAGAAATAACGTAAGTTTCAAAAATTGCACCTGCGTATGCACCATCTTCTAATGCTTCATAATTATTCC
>JAGANG010000014.1 GCA_017624275.1 Spirochaetales bacterium
ATACCTTCGTTGCGACCACGTTCTTCACCGGCAGAAAATCCATTTTCAAAGGCTTTCTCGGCAGCTAATGATAAATTATAAGCTAAAGTCATATAATCTTTCCTCCAGTTTTGATTGTTCTTATTTCTGTAAACAGCAGTTTCGAGTGACTGCGTAAATTTTGTAGTTGATTGATGTTTGCAAAGATATTCCAAAAATGCCTTTGTTTCAACATCGTTTGCGATTTTCTCAAAAGCTTTGACATTATAAAAGATTTTATGCGTCTTATCATCAAAAATAAGTTTATCATTTTCTGCAAACGTTTGTTTTACCGTGTAAATCGGAATATCAGCTCCGAACGGGTCGAACATACAAATAAAAATGATATAACTTTCTTTCATGTTTGAAAAAAAATCTCCCTTTTCGAGCTCACTGATATCCATGACACCTTGGTAGTAACGAGTCCTCAGTTCAAGATTTTTCTCATTTGTAGTTTGAAGTTCAATGTCAAAAACACGATTGCTGTCTTTTACATAAACATCAAGGCGAATTCCTTTCGATTCCGATGTAAGTCGGAAACTTTTTTGCGGTTCCTGAAACACCAGTCGCTCAATCTTGATGTGTAATAAAATTTCCAAAAGCTCCTTGCAAATATCCGGGTCGGACATGACTTTACAAAACATAAAGTCGTCCGTGATAGTTAAATCTTCCCAGCGTTTAAAATTGCTCATTTCTCATTCCTTAAAATATAATTTAGGGAAAAAAACTTTCCCATATATTTTAAATGCAAAAAAGTTTTTTTTATTGCACGTTTTGCGAAAAAAGTTGAAGTTTTTTTATTTTGCCTCTTAAAACGCAGTTTAAACGGAGTTTTAGCTTAAATTAAATTTGCTGACTCAACCGGAGAAACAGCTAATTTTTAGGGCAAATTGCAGATAATAATGGTTAGTTTGATGGGTATACAATAGGCTTAAAAATTACAAGGAGGCAAAAAAACTTTTTAGTCGAAAGTTTTCCGCCTCCTTTTTTATATGCCTTTACATCCGTTCGGTATTTCCTATCGGAAATACTCCATTCGTTCCTTACGGAACTTACCGTTACAGTTTTTCGATTTCTTCGACAGACAAGCCGGTACCGGTTGCTACTTGCTCTACAGAAAGTCCCATGGCAAGAAATTTTTTCGCAGTTTCAACGGCTTTTTTATGTTCACCTTGAGTAATTCCTTGTGACAGCCCGATAGAAATACCTTCGTTGCGACCACGTTCTTCACCGGCAGAAAATCCATTTTCAAAGGCTTTCTCGGCAGCTAATGATAAATTATAAGCTAAAGTCATATAATCTTTCCTCCAGTTTTGATTGTTTTTATTTCTGTAAACAGCAGTTTCAAGTGACTGCGTAAATTTTGTAGTTGATTGATGTTTGCAAAGATATTCCAAAAATGCTTTTGTTTCAACATCGTTTGCGATTTTCTCAAAAGCTTTGACATTATAAAATATCTTGTGGGTTTTATCATTAAAAATAAGTTTATCATTTTCAGCAAACGTTTGTTTTACCGTGTAAATCGGAATATCAGCTCCGAACGGGTCGAACATACAGATAAAAATGATATAACTCTCTTTCATGTTTGAAAAGAAATCTCCCTTTTCGAGCTCACTGATATCCATTACGCCTTGGTAGTAACGAGTCCTCAGTTCAAGATTTCTTTCGTTTGTCGTTTGCAACTCGATATCGAAAACACGATTACTGTCTTTTACATAAACATCAAGGCGAATTCCACGAGATTCCGATGTAAGTCGGAAACTTTTTTGCGGTTCCTGAAACACCAGTCGCTCAATCTTGATGTGTAATAAAATTTCCAAAAGCTCTTTGCAAATATCCGGGTCGGACATGACCTTACAAAACATGAAGTCGTCCGTGATAGTTAAATCTTCCCAGCGTTTAAAATTGCTCATTTTTCATTCCTTAAAATATAATTTAGGAAGTTTTGTTTTTACCAAGCAGAACAATTACTTCCACAAATTTTAATGCATTTTTTTTCATAAATGCTTACAAGTTTCGGGAAAAAAGTTGAAGTTTTTTTATTTTGACGTGTAAAACGAGGTTTAAACGGGGTTTTAGCCTAATTTAAATTTGCCGGATTGCTTGGAAAAACAGCTAATTTTTAGGGCAAATTGCAGATAATAATGATTAGTTTGATGGGTATACAATAGGCTTATCCCCTGACCTCAATACTACTTTGGGATACAGGACTGGGTATCAATACATAAAAAAACCGGCAGCATAAAACCACCGGCTAATTTTTCTTTAGTAAATCAAATTATACACGTTTCCAGTTTTTGATTTCTTCACGAATAACTTTTTCTAAGTCTTCGATTTTAACACGTTTTTGTTCCATGCTGTCACGAAGTCTTAAAGTAACAGTTCCTTCTGTTTTCGAATCGTAATCTACTGTTACACAGAAAGGCGTTCCGATTTCATCTTGGCGTGCATATCGGCGACCGATTGCTCCTGACTGGTCATAGAAAGTAGTAAAACTTTCACGCAAATCGTTTTCTATTTTATGTGCAAGTTCATCCAATCCATCTTTTTTCATTAATGGGAATACCGCAACTTTTACAGGAGCTAATTTCGGATGAAAGTGCAATACTACACGAGTTTCTCCGTTTTCTTTCACTTCTTCGTCATATGCATCAATCAAGAAAGCCAATGTCGTACGGTCTGCACCGGCTGCCGGTTCGATAACGTATGGTAAATAACGTTCTTTTGTTTGTTCGTTATAATATGTCAAATCTTTTCCGGAATGTTCTTGGTGAGTATTCAAGTCAAAGTTTGTACGGTTTGCAATACCTTCAAGCTCATCCCATCCCCACGGATACAAGAACTCTACGTCTGCACATGCTTTTGCATAGTGTGCAAGTTCGCTTTTTTCATGTTCACGCAATCTTAGGTGATCTTCACGCATTCCGTACATTAAGTACCAATTTTTTCTGGTTTCTTTCCAGTATTCGTACCATTTTTCATCTTCTTCAGGTGGAATAAAGAATTCCATTTCCATTTGTTCAAACTCTCTTGTTCTGAAAGTAAAGTTTCCCGGAGTAATTTCGTTACGGAAAGATTTTCCCATCTGTGCAATACCGAAAGGCGGTTTTTGACGAGATGAAATCTGAACATTTTTAAAGTTTACAAACATCCCTTGTGCAGTTTCGGGACGCATATAAATTACGGCACCGCTGTCTTCTACCGGACCCATAAAAGTTTTAAACATCAAGTTAAAGTTTCTTGCTTCAGTAAGTTCACCGCCGCAATCTGGACATTTTGTAGGATCTTCAAGTTTATCTTGTCTCCAGCGTTTCTTACATTCCTTACAATCTACCAATGGATCGGTAAAGTTTTTCAAGTGTCCGGATGCTTCCCATACTTGCGGAGCCATCAAAATCGAACAATCCAATCCTTCTACATCATCACGGCGATGAACCATAAAGTCCCACCATGCATCTTTTACATTACGTTTAAGCTCTATTCCTACAGGACCGTAATCCCAACAAGAGTTTAGACCTCCGTAAATTTCTGATGACTGGAAGATAAATCCACGACGCTTAGCAAGCGACACTATTTTTTCCATCAAATCTTCTTTTTTCTTTTCTGCCATTTTTTATCCTCATTTATTGAAAATTATTAACAAATAAAAAGTTTTATTTTATCTACTGTAATCATCATCCAAACGAATAATATCTTCTTCGCCAAGATATTCTCCGGTTTGTACTTCTATAATTTTTAGAACTTTTACTTTCGACGGGTTTGCCAATCTATGACGTGCTGCTGCCGGAATAAAAATTGATTCCGAAGTCTTCAACACCTGAATCTTATCATCCAATAAAACTTCTGCCACACCGCTTGCCACAGTCCAATTTTCTGATCTATGGTAATGATATTGCAAACTGATTCGCTTTCCCGGATAAATTAAAAGCTGTTTTACCTTATAGTTAGGGCCTTCATCAAGTATTGTGTAAGTTCCCCACGGACGAGAAACGGTCAGATGATTTACAACTTCCGCTGCCCCATTCATCTGTTCTACTATTTCTTTTACCTGCTCACTTTTATCATTTTTTGCAACAAGCAATGCATCCGGTGTATCTACAATTACAAGATTTTCCGTACCTATAGCTGCAATTTTTCGTTTCCCTCCGATAACAAGAAGGTTTTTATTATCTTTACCATAGAAATTCTCGTTATCCATTTTTATTGCATTACGTCTTTTATCTTTAGGCAAGATTTCATGCAAAGATTGAAAACTTCCCACGTCATTCCAATCAAAATCTCCCGGAATGACAACTATTTCTTTAGTTTTTTCCATTAAAGCATAATCTATAGAAATCTTAGGAAACTTAGAATATTCAGATACTGTTATCGAATTCTGTCCTTCACTTTTTGCTTTATTTCCCAAATCCGTTGCAATTTCTGCTATTTCCGGAGCAAAGTTTTTTAATTGTTCCATAAAAAATGAAACCTGAAAAACAAACATTCCAGCATTCCAATAATATCCGCCCTCTTGCAGATACGCATTCGCAGTTTCTTTGTTAGGTTTTTCAACAAACTTTTCTACCAAAAATCCCTCTTCTATCGTCGAAGAAGTTTTCTTTATATAGCCATATCCTGTTTTAGGACTGTCCGGTACTATCCCTATTGTTACAATTTTATTTTGCTTAGCTATTTTTTCAGCTTCATTAAGTATACGAACAAATTCTTCATCATTACCAATGTGATGATCTGATGATAAAACAGCTACTATATCGTCCGGTTGCAAAAATTGCATTCCGTAGGCTATAGCCGGAGCTGTATTACGCCCTATCGGTTCTACAATAATCTGTGATTCGTCAAAGTTTTGAAACTTTAACATCATTTGTTCCATCACTGTATATTTCGAATCTTGCGATGAAATTACAAATACATCTGCTCCGTTTTCTTTCGTTACTCTGGCAGCTGTATTTTGTAACATTGAATCTTCATTTTCCAAAGCAATAAATTGCTTAGGTTCATTTTTTCTGCTGAGCGGCCACAATCTTGTCCCGCTGCCACCGGCTAAAATAACAAATTTCATGAATTACACTCCAAAATTACCATGGCTGAACAAAACTGCCGCTGTTTTTCTTATTTTGCATTAATTCAAAATCTGCTTGAGTCATCATTGACACAAGTTCATAAAATTTAGTTTTTGGTTTCCAACCTAACTCTCTTTCTGCTTTTGATGCATCTCCAAGTAACAAATCAACCTCTGTAGGTCTAAAATATCTCGGGTCAATTTCTATAAGAGTTTTTCCGGTAGCTTTATCAATACCTTTTTCATCAACTCCGCTGCCTTTCCATTCTATTTCCATACCCAATTCTTTAAAAGTCAATTCAACAAATTCACGTACAGTATGAGTTTCGCCGGTAGCCAAAACAAAATCATCAGCCTTTTCCTGCTGAAGCATCATCCACATACCTTCAACATAATCTTTTGCAAAACCCCAATCTCGTTTAGAATCGATATTTCCCAAATACAATTTATCTTGCAAGCCAACTTTGATTGCAGCAGCTGCCATTGTAATTTTTCTGGTTACAAATGTTTCACCGCGTCTCGGTGATTCATGGTTAAATAGAATCCCGTTGCAACCAAAAATATCATAAGCTTCTCTGTAATTTTTTGTAATCCAATATCCGTAAAGTTTCGCAACTCCGTACGGAGAACGTGGGTAAAACGGAGTTGTTTCTTTTTGAGGAGTTTCTACTACTTTTCCGTACAGTTCACTTGTTGAAGCCTGATAGAATTTTGTTTTCTTTTCCATTCCCAAAAGTCTTATGGCATCCAAAAAACGCAAAGTACCTAATCCGTCTGCATTTCCGGTATATTCCGGCGTATCAAAAGATACTTTTACATGACTCATTGCAGCCAAGTTATAAATCTCGTCAGGTTGAATCTGTTGTATCAAACGAATAATATTCGTAGAATCTGTCAAATCTCCATAATGCAAAAATAATCGCACATCATTATAATGAGGATCTTTATATAAATGATCTATTCGGTGCGTATTTATCAAACTGGATCTACGAATCATTCCATGAACTTCGTATCCTTTTTCCAATAGAAATTCAGCTAAATAAGAACCATCTTGTCCTGTAATCCCTGTAATTAATGCTTTTTTCATTTTTACTCTCCTTAGATATTAAATTTCTATTTTAGAAGTCCACTCTATATTATTTAAATACCAATCTACACTTTCTTTTAAACCTGTTTTAAAATCTGTTTCAGGTTGCCAATGTAATATATTTTTAGCTTTTGTGATATCTGCCATTGTTTCTGTCATATCTGTTTTTTGAATCGGTTGATAATCAATGTTAGCTTTTTTACCGGTATATTCTTCAATCATTTCAATCATTTTATTTAAACTTATAGGAGAGTCACCGCGTCCTAAATTGAATATTTCATATCCTACCGGTTGTAATGCAGCTATAGTTCCTTTTGCGATATCTTCAACAAAAGTAAAATCACGAGATTGATTACCGTCTCCGTACAGTGTAATAGGAGTTCCTTCATAAATCCATTTTATAAAACGAAACGGACTCATATCCGGACGACCTGCTGGCCCGTAAACAGTAAAATATCTACATATCGAAACATCAATACCATACAAATAATGATAAGTATAAGCCATAACTTCTGCAGCTTTTTTTGTTGCTGCATACGGAGAAATTGGAGTATTAACACTGAGATTTTCCGTAAAAGGTAGCGGCTGACCGGCATATAAAGAACTGGTTGAAGCTAAAACTATTTTCTTTACGGAAAACTCCCGCATCAGTTCCAACAAATTCAATGTTCCCATAGCATTAGTTGTCATATAAACAAAAGGATTTTCCTGACTGTAACGTACTCCGGCACGAGCAGCCAAATTTATAACGCCATCAAAAGAATGTTCTTGAAAAATGCGACGCAAAATCTGTATATATTCAATATCGCCGTAATAAAAATGAAAATTCTTATTCTTCTCTAAATTTGCAAGACGATGTTTTTTCAATTGAACGTCATAGTAATCATTTAAATTATCCACTCCGACAACATCTATTCCTTGTTCCAACAATAACTGTGTTGTCCTGGCACCTATAAAACCGGCAGCTCCGGTTACAAGAATCTTTTTCATATTCTTCCACTTCCAAATTACATTCTTCTATTTATACCATAATACAAAACTACTTAAAATCATTTCACACTTTATTCTTTATAAAATAAAGCCATTAATTGATTTTTATTCATTACATTATATTTTTTATACAGGTGAGAAATTTTCTTTTTTACTGTATTAAAAGGAATCTTCAACTCAAATGAAATTTCCTTATAACTTTTTCCCGCCAAAATCATTTCAATTATTTCCCTTTCTTCATTTTCCGGAAAAGAAAAATGTTTATTAGAATTATTTACCGTATTTTCATTATTTGCTCTTGCTTGATAAAATGCCGTCGGTCTAAGTAAAATAAAAAAATCAAGATAAAAAATAATAAGAATGATTTCAATATATAAGAAAAACGGCAAAAGATTATATTTAGGATTTAACAAAGAAAAACACAAAACAATGTTTGAAACATGAAGTAAAATAAATATTAAATAATGGACTTTTTTATTTGTAAGAAAAAAAATATTATTACTGATAAAATCACTCACTATTACCAATAGTAAATAAAAAGCATAAATAGCTACCAATAATAAGCAAATATCTCCTAATATCGGGTTCTTAAATCCCATCATATACGAAATGTAAGTTATTATCGAAAATAAAAGCTCTCCCAGAAAATAAAATACTGAAAACTTTGTTAAAACTGTTAATGATAAAAAATATCTGGCTAGATATACGGTTGCCCCCGATGCCAAAGTTAATAATAAAAAATCAAGATATTCCATAAAGACGGGAGCTTCACTAAAAAAAAGTTTAAACAAACGTTTATTAATAAAAATAGAGATAAATGCTAACAAAAAAAGAGCAAATGCCAGATATACCTTATTTTTTGAAATAAAAAAGAATGAGAAATTCTTTAAAATACCGATTAAAAAAACAATGAAAACAAAAATAGCTATACAATTAGCAAATGTTATTTGATTCATTCTAATTTTTCCTTTTATTATTTTTTTAATACTTATTTTTCAGATTAAAAAAAAGCCGAAATCTGAAAGAATTCGGCTTTCAATTTATTACTTATAAATTCTAATTGTTTTTCAATACTTTAACTGTTGCTTCAAAAGATTCAACATTATTAACACTATAAATAGTTACATTTCTGTTAATCTTACGAACAAATCCGGCAAGTGTTTTTCCCGGACCGACTTCTACAAAAGTATCAAAACCGTCAGCTAATAAATTTTCAATTGTTTTTCTCCATTGTACCGGAGAATACATTTGTTTTACTAACATTTCTTTTAATGTATCAGGATTATGCGGTTCTGCTGTAACATTAGAATAAACCGGTACTGTCGCATTTTGAAATGTCAAAGCATCTAATTTTTCTTTTAATTGAACTGAAGCGTCTTTTAACATCGGAGAATGAAACGGTCCGGAAACATTCAAAACTACGGCACGTTTTGCCCCGGCTTCTGTAGCCAATGCACAAGCTTCTTCTACTGCAACTTTTTCACCGCTTATTACAAGTTGTCCCGGGCAATTATAGTTAGCAGGTACAACAATTCCGCTTTTTACTTTTGCACAAACTTCTTCTACTACAGAATCTTCCAATCCCAAAATAGCAGCCATAGCTCCGGATCCGGCAGGAACTGCTCGTTCCATTATTATTCCACGATCTTGAACTAATTTAACTCCGTCTTCATATGTCATACGTCCGGAAGCCGCCAATGCTGAATACTCGCCTAAACTAAAACCTGCATAAGCATCAAATTTAACACCGGCATTTTCCAGTAATCTATAACAAATAAAAGAAATCATATAAATGGCTGGTTGTGTATTTTCTGTTTTCTTCAGGTCTTCTTCCGAACCTTCAAAACAGATTTTACTGATATCATAACCAAGAATTTCTGAAGTTTTATCCATTCTAAATTTTACCAATGGATAGTTATCGTACAAATCTTTACCCATTCCCATATACTGAGAACCTTGTCCTGTAAAAAGAGCAGCTATTTTCATTCCTTTAACTCCTTTAATTAACCTTCTTTAAAAACACCGATTTTACGAAATTTTGCATATCTGGCTTCCAACAAATGTTCAATTTCATATTGAGAAAGCTCTTCTAATGCACTTCTAAGTTTGTTTTTTATATTTTCAGCCATTCCGGCATAATCTTGATGTGCTCCGCCTTCCGGCTCTTCTATAATACCGTCTATAATTCCCATTTGAAGTAAATTATTTGCATCTATTTTCAATGCCTGAGCAGCATCCATCGCTTTACTGGAATCTTTCCACAAGATTGAAGCACATCCTTCAGGTGAAATTACAGAATAAATAGAATTCGTCAACATAAACACTTTATCTGCCACAGCCAATGCCAACGCCCCACCGGAACCACCTTCTCCGGTAATAATAGAAATAACTGGAGTCTTTAAAGTTGACATTTTATAAAGATTATACGCTATGGCTTCCCCTTGACCTCGCTCTTCAGCTCCTAATCCCGGATAAGCACCTGCAGTATCAATAAAATTAATAATAGGACGACCGAATTTTTCAGCCTGCTCCATTAATCGCAAAGCCTTTCGATAACCTTCCGGATGAGGCATTCCGAAATGACGCTTAATATTATCTTTTGTATCTTTACCTTTTTGAGTACCGATAACAGTCACCGGAATCCCTTCAAACATTCCGATTCCGCCAACCATCGCATGGTCATCAGCAAATCGTCTGTCTCCATGTAATTGCACAAAGTCTGTTATCAAATAATTAATATAATCAAGAGTTGTAGGTCTGTTTGGATGACGAGCTAACTGTATTCGTTCGCCCGGCGTAATTTTTCGATAAAGCTCTACTTTTAATGTCGATGCATTATCTTCCATTTGCTTAATAATAGGTAATAACGCAGTATCCGAATTATCTGAAATCTCTGATTTTAAATTATCTAATTTAGACTGTAGGTCTCTTAATTCTTTTTCAATGTCTTTTTTTGCCATTGCTGCTACTCCTACCTATTTTAAACCATATTGTTCTATTCTAAACTTTTTATTATTACGGAGTATACTGACACGATGCATTTTTAATAAATTAGCTAAAGTATCACGCATAAACTCTCTCGGAACAATTTGATCTAACATTCCGTGTTCTAATAAAAATTCTGCTCTTTGGAATCCTTCCGGCAACTTTTGATTAATAGTTTGCTCAATTACACGAGGTCCTGCAAAACCTATTAAAGCTTTCGGTTCTGCCAAAATTATATCACCTAAATATGCAAAAGAAGCAGTAACACCACCGGTAGTCGGATGTGTCAATACACTGATATATAACAATCCTGCATCAGAATGACGTTTTACTGCAGCAGAAGTTTTTGCCATTTGCATTAAAGATAAAATACCTTCTTGCATTCTGGCACCGCCTGATGCACAAAAAACAACAACAGGTAATTTCTTTTCAGTCGCATATTCAAAACCTTTTGCTATTTTCTCACCGACAACAGATCCCATACTTGCCATGATAAAACGAGTATCCATTACCATAACAACCACAGGTTCACCCTTTATTTTAGCTTCCCCGGCAATTACGGCAGAATAAGAACCTGTCTGTTTAATTACATTTTTTAATTTATCATCATAACCTGGAAAGTTTAAAGGATCCATAGAACGCATTTTACGATCAAATTCAGAAAAACTCCCCTTATCAATAGTATATTTCAAACGAACCATACTGGTTAATTTATGATGGAATCCACATTCAGGACAAACAAAAAGGGTTTTTGATAAAATTTTATTAAAATGAGTTGTTCCACATTCAGGACATTTAATAAAAAGATTTGCCATTTACTATCCCTCCCTATTTTTTCTCATTACTAAATTTTTTTTCAATAAAATGAGTTGTTATATTACCGGCAAGAAAATCATTGTCTTCAAGAATTCTTTGATGGAATGGAATTGTCGTTTTTACACCTTCAATAACAAATTCCCCTAAAGCTCTTTTCATTTTATCAATAGCCTCTTGACGATTTTTTCCGTGAACAATCAATTTAGCAATCATACTGTCATAGAACGGAAGAATTGTATAATTCTCATAAACCGCAGAATCTACACGAATTCCATTCCCCCCCGGAACTATATATTTAGTAACTTTCCCCGGACAAGGCATAAAATTCTTTTCTGAATCTTCTGCATTAATACGACATTCGATAGAATGACCGTTGACAAATAAATCATCCTGACTGAAAGACAATTTTTCACCGGAAGCAATTCTAAATTGTTCCTTTATTAAATCTTGACCTGAAATCATTTCCGTTACAGGATGCTCTACTTGAATTCTTGTATTCATTTCCATAAAAAAGAATTCACCCTGCGGAGTCATAATAAACTCGATTGTACCTGCAGAAGAATAATTAGCAGCTTTTGCAGCTTTTACGGCAGCTTCTCCCATTTTTCTTCTGGTTTCGGCATCCAATGTAGGAGATGGAGCTTCTTCCAATAATTTTTGATGACGTCGTTGAAGAGAACAATCACGTTCAAATAAATGAACTACATTACCATGCTGGTCACCCAAAATCTGAACTTCTATATGACGTGGATCCTCAATATAACGTTCCATATATACATCCGGATTGTTAAAAGAAGCTTTTGCTTCGTTAGAAGCCATTAAATAACTATCTATTAACTCATCTTCACTATGTGCAATACGCATACCTTTACCGCCGCCGCCTGCACTGGCTTTGATAATTACCGGATAACCGATTTCTTTTGCGGCTTTTAATGCTTCTTTTTCAGAAGTAATAATATCACGACTTCCCGGAGTAATAGGGACTCCGGCTTCACGCATTGTTTTACGAGCAGTTGCTTTATCTCCCAACGAACGAATAGCATCGCTGCTTGGACCGATAAATTTTATTCCCAAAGCATCACATGCATCTGCAAAATCTGCATTTTCCGAAAGAAAACCATATCCCGGATGAATAGCATCAGCTTTTACAGCTTCTGCCGCACCTAATAAATTTTGATAAGCTAAATAACTTTTTGAACTTAATGCCGGACCAATACAAACAGATTGATCTGCCAATTTTACATGGAGAGAATTTTTATCTGCTTCAGAATAAACAGCTACAGTCCGGATTCCCAGTTCTTTTGCTGCTCTAATAATTCTAACAGCAATTTCACCTCGGTTTGCGATTAAAACCTTTTTTATCATATCGTCCTTCCCGATTTATTCTTTTTCTATTCTGAACAGAACTTTTCCGTATTCTACTAAATCTCCGTCTTTCAATAAAACTTCACGAACAATACCGTTTACTTCACTTTCAATTTCATTGAAATTCTTCATTGCTTCTACAATACAAAGTTTTTGACCTTTTGTAACTTTTACTCCGACTTCTACAAATGCTGGTGCTCCCGGTTTGGAAGACGCATAATATGTACCTACTAACGGAGATTTTACTTCATAAAGATTACTTGCAACAGCATCTGCTGCAACAACTGTATTAGCTGCAGGCGTATTTTCTGCCGGTTTTTCTGCAACTGCCGGTACCGGTACCGCATTTATAGCTGCCGGTGCAGCAACTGCAACTGTCGGATTAACAACCGGAGCTGCGACTTGTTTATAACCACCGCGACGAAATTCAAAAACATCTTTTCCGTTTTTGATAATCACTTCGCTGATGTCATTTTTTTTCATTGAATCAAACATTTTTTCAAAATCAATTTCTTTCAATTTTTTTCCTCCTGAGAAAATTCTTTAATTCGAATCATTCCCGTTTGTACCTCCGCCCATTCCTTGCAAAAGCATTGTATAAACACTTTCAAGCAAGCTATTGCGAGAGTCTAAATCCTGTCCTACATTTAAGGATGAATCCAAACCTGGAATAAAAAAAAGCTCGACTAAACGAAAAAGCATATTATTAATCGCAAACAACGCTAAATCTGTACGAACGTCATCTCTGATAATTGACTTTTTTTTACCTATTTCGACAAACTTAGTAGTTACCGCCGTAACATGCCTATTCACATAACGCCGAATTGTTCGCCAATCCGGATAGTCTACCTCATAATTTACCCTCAGATAAAGACGGTAATGGTTCGGCAATTTCTCATAGAACCTAATCATTTGGGAACACGCACTAATAAAAATTTCTTTTAATTCCATCGAATCATTATATGTAATATTTTCTGTTTTATACATATAAGTGATTTCTTTCAATGCTCGTCTTATAACAAAAACAAAAAGATCTTCCTTGTTCAAAAAATATTGAAACATAGACCCTTTTGAAATTCCTGCTTTTTTACAAATCGTATTCGTTGAAGCTTGCGTATAACCACAATCGGCAAACTCTTCCAAAGCAACTTGAAAAATCAAGTCTTGTTTTTTTTTGTTTAACGACACGAAAGTTTTTGTCGGCAAAAGAAACTCCTGTCAGTACCCTTTTTCCGGCACCGGTTTTGAGAAAAAAACACTGCATAATAATAGATTAGTTTAAAAAAAGCAAGTTTCATTTCTCGCTTTCACGAAAATAAAACTCCCCATTGTGCGGCAACTTTATCTAAATATTCCTTTTTCTGTTCTGGAGTTAAAAAGCTATATTCGAAACTATTACAAATAAGTTCTTTAATATCTTCCAATGAAAAATCTAAATATTTATATAAATTATAAAATTCATCCAACAATTCTACATTAAAAAACGTAGGATCATCGGAATTTAAAGTTATCGGAACACCGTTTTTGTACAATGGTTTTATAGGATGTTCCTCAATTTTTTTGACATAACATTTTGTAAATACATTACTTGTAGGACAACATTCCAAAGCAACATTTTTTTCAGAAAGAAGTTTTTGAACCTTTTCACTAAAAATACTGGAAATTCCGTGTCCTATTCTCGATACATGAAGCAACTGCACTGCATCTTCTATAGATTCGGCACCGACAACTTCACCGGCATGAGCAACAAGCTTCAATCTGGCACTTTTTGCTTTTTCAAAAGCTTGAACAAACTCGGTAGCCGGACCTTTATTTTCATCCCCGCCTAAACCTATTCCTATAATTTCAGGATATTTTTTGTTCAATTCTATTGTCAAATTAAGATTATTCAAAGCATTCTCAAGTCCGAAACCTCTGGAAACATCTATCAAATATTTAATCTCGATTCCATGATTTTCCTTTATTTCACGTACACCGGCTACCATAATATCCATTATTTTTGAAAAATCCATTCCGGCACGGATAAAAGATGTAGGAGCGATGAAAACTTCAGAATAAACAATTCCGTTTCTTAGGAAATATTTTTCCATATCTCTTAATAATAAAGAAAAATCATCTATCGTAAACATTTGTTGAATTGAAATAAAAGCAGAAATAAAATCTGAAAAATCACGGAATTTAAATAATTCCTCTATATCTTTTTTAGTATATTTTTTTTCCGGGCAAGTCCTATTATACAAGAAAAGTACCGTATCGTGACTAACCATGCCTTCCACATGAAGGTGTAATTCAGCCTTAGGTATTTTTTTTAGGATGTCATAGAAATTTTCTTTTGTCATATTTTATTTCCTGTTTCCAATATAGATTTTACTTTTATCGACAGTACAAAGTTAAAAAATTATTAATAATAAAATTTATATCAGAATTTTCACAACATTTATATTGTAAGATATCAGATATTGGATTTTTCCAAAAAACTATTGTATATCTTTAAAAATCTCCACTATTACTAAACGAGGATAAAGAAAATATGGACAACAATAAAATATGGTCTGTCAACAATGAAAAAGATGTTTTTTCATGCAATATTACAAAAGTAATTGCAAAAGAATGCTCACTCAATTCAAAAAATATCTCTCACACATTTTACACATTAGAAATGAAAGACTGGGTAAATGTTTTCGCAATAACAAAAGACAAAACTGTGGTAATGGTACGCCAGCATCGACTGGGAAAAAATCTGGTCACACTGGAAGTTCCCGCAGGAATGATGGAAGACGGCGAAAATCCGAAAGATGCCGTAATACGAGAACTTGCTGAAGAAACCGGTTATGTTACGGATAATATGATTTTATTGAAATCCATAAATGTGAATCCTGCAATTCAAAACAATGTTTGCCACTTCTTTTTGGCAACAAACTGCGAGAAAATTACGCAAACAAATTTTGATGACACCGAAGAAATCGAAACAGAATTGATTCCGTTAGATGAGATTTTTAAAACACCAGACAACGGTAACGAACTGATTCAAAATTCAGTTGCACTTCTTTCTATTTTATTGGCAAAAAATTATCTTTCTGAACACGGAGATTTAAAATGAAATTAAAGAAAATAACATTATTATTAATTCTTACCTTTATATGTACAATTTCAGCCTATTGCGAATCATTATCTATAATGCATTGGAATATAGCAAATGCATTTGACACAATCGAAGAACCTAAAAAAAACGACACTGTTTTATCTCCGGAAGAATACAATGATAAAATGAGCCTTACTGCCGGAATTATAAAAAAGCATATGACCGACATTGTCACACTTTGTGAAGTTGAAAATATCAACGTCCTGCAAGATTTGGCGACTCGTTGCGGCTACGAATATTTTTACCTTATAGAAGGTAACGACCCACGAGGGATAGATGTTGCCATAATGTCTGTTTATGAAATGACTTACAAATCAAACAAAGACATGCCTACTCCTTATCCGGGAAATCCCAGATACAAATTCAGTCGTGACTGCGTTACCGGACAATTTCAAACACCGGAAGGTAAAAACTTCTGTATTGTAACGACACATTTAAAATCCAGCTTTCGTGACGACGGAAAATCTGAAATGAAACGAGACGCACAAGTAAAAGGCATGCTTAATGTCATTGAAAATATTTACAACACTGAAAAAACAGAACCGTACTTAATCGTCACAGGCGACTTAAATGCAACACGCTACAGCTCTCCTTTGCAAATATTAGAAAAAGCCGGATTGAAAATCTTGAATTACAAAGAAAAGCAAGATGACTTTTATACCTATATCTACAAAAAAGAAAAACAAGATTTAGACTATATAATAGTAAATCAAAAACTTGACAAAGCGATGAAACGCCCAAAATTACAAGCAATACACGATAAAATGGTTTCTGACGTAAGCGACCATTACCCTATAATATTGAAATTTGATTTATAATTTAATGGAGCAAAAAATGAAAACTATAATTCTTGATATGTACGGTGTAATAATGAAAGATACCGGCGACGGTTTTTATTCTTTTGTTAATCGCTTTTTCCCGAATCTTCCCGTAGAAAAAATTTATCCTATATGGGACAAAGCCGACATCGGCAAAATCTCGTCGCTTGAAATTTTCAAAGAAATCGGATTTTGCGGCGACTTAGCAAAAATAGAAAAATCATATCTTGATACCGTAGAAATCAACGAAGGTTTTTATGACTTTGCAAATGCAGCAAAGAAATCCTGTAAGCTTGCGTTAATATCAAACGACTCAAGCGAATGGAGCAAATATTTGCGTGAGAAATACGATCTAAACAAATATTTCGACGTAATAACAATCAGCGGCGACGTAAAAATGAGAAAACCGAACGAGCAGATTTTTAAACTTACAATCGACCAACTAAACAGTCATCCTACCGAATGTACTTACATCGACGACAGACGTTTTAATCTGGAAGCAGCACAAACTATAGGCATGGACGCTATCTTATTTAACTCAAGAAATGTTGAATACGACGGAAAAATCGTCAACGACTTTAAAGAGCTTGCTGAAATGCTGAAAATTAGCAGTTAGGAAAGATTATATGAAATTATATCACGGAAGTAATATTGAAGTACATGAACCTAAAATTATAGTATCCAATCGTACATTGGATTTTGGTGCAGGTTTTTATACAACATCCAACTTAGAACAGGCAAAAAGATGGGCTTATTTACAGAGTATTCGAAGAAAGACCGGAAATCCGACGGTAACAATTTACGAGTTTGATGAACAACTTGCAGAAAAGAAAATAAATATTTTGCGTTTTACATCTTCAGGAAAAGAATGGTTAAATTTTGTTGTTGAAAATCGGAAAGGAATTTATGAGGGAAAAAAATATGATGTTGTAATAGGTCCGGTAGCTAATGATAACACTATTCCTGTAATTTCAGATTATATGTCCGGCAACATAAGTGAAGAGACGGCACTAATTTTATTACTACCTCAAAAATTGACAGATCAATATGCTTTCTTGACTGTAAAAGGGTTAGAATTCTTAAAAGTTGGAGGAATATATTGTGAGTAACAGAACAAGGGCTTCCATTTTACAGAATTTTGATGTTGAAGTATCAAGATTGATTGCTGACAGTCGTGGTGTGTCCGAAATGGATGGATTTCGTCTGTTTTTGGATTCTGAAATCCATCGAATGTTAGAAAATAATGAATTGAAAATGTGGCATTTTAGTCCTATTGCAATATTTGACATGTGGGAAAATGAAGTTATTACGGGTGACCCAAGAAATTCTTTGTATCTAAGAGGAGAAGAGATTGAATAAAGAATTTATTTTTTTTACTTATCTTATTGAAAGTTATGCAAATTATAAAGGCATATCAGCATACGATGCATTGAAATTACTTGATGATAAAAAATTAACAGATTTCGTTTATAGCATGTACGAAATGTATCATACTGAAGCTATTGAGAATGCATTTTTGGATATTGACAGCTTGATTACTACCGGGGAAACAGCGTGGTAATTCAATTGATAATTTCACATTGCAAATTGAAATAAAGGCAGGTCAGATGTGATGAATATTATTTGTTTTCATTCTCCGGATGAAGAAAATGGATATTTGAGTAATTGGTATTCATCAATTTTCTCGATTGACGGCGTTTTGTTTTCTTCAATGGAACAATATATGATGTATCAAAAAGCGATTTATTTTCAAGACAGCAAAATTGCAACGCAAATTCTGCAAACAAATGACGTGGCACAGGTTAAGGCACTCGGCAGAATGGTTTCAGGATATGACGATAACTATTGGAATGGAATCAGGCAAATAGTTGTATATAAAGGATTATTGGCAAAGTTTTCACAAAATGAAGATTTGGAAAAATTACTCATAGGAACAAAAACTGCAATATTGGCAGAATGTGCGGTAAGAGATAAAATCTAGGGTATCGGCTTGTCAATGAATGATGTTAAACGTTTCGACAGGACAAAATGGCAAGGTCAAAATTTGCTTGGATATACTCTGATGATGGTGCGTGAGCAATTAGCAGTTAGAAATTGCTAATTGAAATAAAGGGAAGCAAAATTATCAAAAATGACTCAACATCTGACCACGTGATTAATACAACAGCAACAAACATCTGTGATGTACTGGAAAATTTATCCCGAATAGCGTGACTTCTATCGAAAAACTTTAAAACTATAAAAAAGGAACGGAAAAACTTTCGATTGAAAAGTTTCATGTCTTCCTTTTTTGCTTTTTTTTACATCCATTTCCCTCATTTTGAACAGTAAAACAACGTCTAACTGTACGGTCTAAAATGCCGTTTAAACCACGTTTCACGAGGTAAAATAAAAAAACTTCAACTTTTTTTCCGAAACATGCAATAAATAAGAAAAAAAGTTCTTTATATATAATGGAGATTTTGTTTTTTTCACATACAGCAAAGCTGTCACGGAATAACAGAAGTTTCCTAATCTATATTTAACAGGAAGAAAAAATGGAGTTTTCAGAAAAATATGAAAATATCAGTTTTACGAACAACTTTGCATTTTGCAAAGTATTGCAGAATGAGGAAATTTGCCGGGAAGTTATTGAGACACTTCTGCACATTAAAGTCGGTAAGTTAAAATACAAATCGCTGGAAAAAGAACTTAAACTTGAAATTGACAAGCGAGCAATTAGGCTGGATGTGTATGTTGCCGACAGTGACAGAGTTTTCGATTTAGAAATGCAAACGACCGACAATAAAAACTTAGATTGTAGA